>JARLIH010000068.1 GCA_031291845.1 Isosphaeraceae bacterium
CGGCTCGGCCCGTGGCGCATGCCCACGAAGACGTGGGCATGGCACCCAGACGCCCGGCTTCGCGTGAGGGATGACCGGTGGGGATCAGCAAGGAGTGTCAAAAAAAAACGCGCGATTCGCCCGGAGGGGAGCGAACCGCACGTCCTTCTTGGAAACCGGCGAGATAGCTCGGAAGCGGGCCTAGTCAGGCGGTCAGGCCGCGTTGCGACCGCCGGCGCCACCAAACACCCGCGCCGATTAAACCGAGCGCCAGGGTCATGCTGCCGGGCTCGGGGGTGTTAATCTTCTGCGGCTGCGGGTTGATCACGGGATCCGGCGTCGAGGTGCTCGGAAACGTGAAACCCGCGATGATCGGTCCCTCGATCGGGTGATAGTGGTCGAACCGGGTAGGATCGAGATTGCGCCGCCAGTGGAGGTACTGGTCGAACAGGTTCGTCGACGGCGAGGTCGACTCCAGCGCCTGCGCGATCTCGATCTTGATTTGCAGCGTGATGGGGGGTGGTGGCGTGCTGGCCCATTCAGTGACCCCGCCCGCCAGAAAGTTGTCCCACCTCGTCTGGATCGAGCTCGCCCTCGTCGGCGAGGTCATTCCCAGTGCGAGGACGCCGGCGATCAGCACTCGCATGTCCCAGCATCGCCGAGCCGATTGTCCCAGCCTGTTCTTGAATCCATTCATGGTTCACCAACACTGCCTCTGGGGCGAAGGCGCGATCGCGTCCTACGAATCGCGAGAGAGTGTACACCGCGCCGTTCTGTTGTATCGGCGGTTGGGGATATAACGCTGGAGCGGATTATGCCGGTTGTGTCGATTTTGTCCATGCCAAATCCAGGGTAAATCGCGCTTCGGGAAAGATGCGTCGTCTAGCAAAACACGTGGCTCTCGGAATCCTCCGCGTCTGTTGAACCAGGCGCGGGCGACCGGTATCGTGAGACGTTAGACCCGAGATCGAACGACGACGCACAGCCCGGAGAGGATGGCAACCGATGGCCACGGCCACCGAATTTCGCACCCAGATGTATGTCGACGGAGAATGGCGCGACGCGGACAGCGGCAAGACGCTCGCGGTCATCAACCCGGCCGACGAGTCGACGATCGCCGAGGTCGCCTACGGCGGCCGCGCTGAGGCGGACCGGGCGATCGCGGCGGCCGCCCGCGCGTTTCCGGCGTGGAGGGCACAGTCGGTTTACGAACGCTCCAAGGTCTTGAAGCGGACGGCAGAACTGATGCGCGAGCGCGCCGACACGATCGCGCGCACGCTCACCCGCGAGCAGGGAAAGCCACTCCCCGAAGCCAAAGGGGAAGTGCTGCACGCGGCCGACACGTTCGAATGGTTTGCCGAGGAAGGGAAGCGCGCCTACGGACGGATCATCCCCCCCGCGAACGTCGCGAAACGGCATTACGCCATCAAGCACCCGGTGGGCATCGTCGGCACGATCACGCCGTGGAACTTCCCGGCCGCCCTTCCGAGCCGCAAGATCGCTCCTGCCCTGGCCGTCGGCTGCACCGTCGTCAGCCGCCCCGCCGAGCAGACGCCGCTGACTCTGATCCTCATGTTCGAGTGCCTGGCCGACGCCGGACTCCCCGCCGGCGTGGCCAATCTGGTCATGGGCCCTCCCCGCCCGTTCGCCGACGCGCTCTTCGAGCACCCGGCCGTCCGCAAGATCAGCTTCACCGGGTCGACCGAGGTCGGCAAGGAACTCATCCGGCGCTCGGCCGACGGGGTTAAGCGCATGAGCCTGGAGCTGGGGGGCCACGCCCCTTTGATCGTGTTCCCGGACGCCGACGTCGCCCAGGTCGCCCAGGCCGCCGTCATCGGCAAGTTCCGCAACAATGGCCAGGTGTGCATCGCCCCCTCGCGGTTTTACGTCCACGAGAAGATCGCCAAGGACTTCACCGAAGCCGCCGTCGAGCTCACGAAGAAGCTCAAGCTGGGCAACGGCCTGGAGGAAGGCGTGCAGGTCGGCCCGATGTTCGAGGCCCGCGCCCTCGACAAGACCTCAGCGCTCGTCGAGGACGCCCGCAGCCACGGCGCGAAAATCCTGACCGGCGGCGGCCGTTCCAGCCGCTTCGACAAGGGCTACTGGTTCGAGCCGACCGTGATTCGCGAGGTCAACGGCGCCATGAAGCTCATGACCCAAGAGCCGTTCGCCCCCGTGATGCCGCTGCTCGACTTCTCGAAGATCGACGACGTGATCGCCGCCGCCAACGACACCCCCTACGGCCTCGCCGCGTACGTCTTCACCAACGACCTGACGGTCGCCACCCGGATGGCCGAAGGCCTGGAAGCCGGCATCATCGGCATCAACGACCCCGTCCCCGCCACCCCGCAGTGCCCCTTCGGCGGCATGAAGGAGTCAGGGCTCGGGCGCGAGCTGGGCAGCGAAGGGCTCGACGCGTACCTGGAGACGAAGTACGTCTCGGTGGGCCTGCGAAACTGAGTCGGTTATCGAGAGGAGATCCCGATGAGCGTCGCGCCTGCAACCTCAGCCCCGAAAGAGATGTCCGTTGAGGAGTTCCTCGCCCTCCCCGATGACGGCGTCTCGCGGGAACTGATCCGCGGCCAGCTCAAGGAACGGGGAATGACGATACGTAACCGATTTCATTGCGATGTCGAAGTGAACATCGCCTTTGAGTTAGAAAACTGGTTGCGGGGTCAACCAAAACCCCGCGGTAAGATCGTCTCGGGCGAAGCAGGCTTCCGGCTGCGAGGGACGAGGGACTCGGTCGTTGGAATCGACGTCGCGTTTGCGTCGGCGGAATTGGTGATGGCCTCCGGCCCCGAGGATCGAATCTTCAACGGGCCGCCGGTGCTGGCTGTCGAGATCCTCTCCCCCTCGGACACGCAGGAAGACATCGTTGAGATGATCCAGCTCTATCTCGAAGCGGGAGTCGTCGTCTGGGTCGTGGACACCGATTTTCCGCTCGTGCGGATCCACCGCCCGGGCCAGATCCCCGTGACGTTGAATCGAACCCAGGAGATTGCGGGAGACCCGGAATTGGCGGGGCTCCGAATCCCCGTGGCGGCGTTCTTCGAAGACTGACCGCGCCGTTCCGGGCCACTGTCCAGGCATAATCGATCGGAGCGCTCGGACGGCATTCCGACAAAACGTCGCGGCCGCCTGTCGCGACCAACGACACGGCTCGGCCTGACCATGTCGCTTGCAGGACGATTGCAAATTCGACTGAGGACCGAACGGGGTGGTACGCCCGGAGTCTTCGGGGCGTGCCGCCCAACGGCTCACTTTCGTGGGCAGCCGGTCACCGTGGCCAGCGCGCTGAATACCCGCTGGGCTCCGGCCCGGGATCGATCCCGAACCGCGAGCACAAAACGCGAACGATCCGCTCGGACGCCCAACCGTCGCCGTACGGGTTCAGCGCGCGCCCCGCGCGCTCGGGGCGAGCGAGCAACTCTTCAACGGCCGCCACGATCGCCCGGCGGTCGGTTCCCACGAGCTGGACGGCCCCCGCCTCGATCCCCTCCGGCCGCTCGGTCGTTTCACGAAGTACGAGCACCGGCCTGCCAAACGCCGGGGCCTCTTCCTGCACGCCCCCCGAGTCGGTCAGGATCGCGAACGCGGCCTTCAGAAGCGCCACGAAGCACGGGTAAGCGACGGGCTCGATCAAGTGAATGCGCGGGTGTCCCTCCAGCACGCCGACGGCCGCTCGGACGTTGGGGTTCGGGTGCATGGGAAAGACCACGCTCAGACCGTCGTGCCGTGCGACCAGGTCACCCAAGGCGGCGACGACCCGCCCCAGCGGCGCGCCGAAGCTCTCGCGCCGGTGCGCGGTGACGAGCAGGAAACGTGCCGTCGCCGGCCGTAGCGGCAACGGGGGATTGCGCTCGGCCACGGCCTGGAGGGCGTCGATCACCGTATTCCCCGTCACGTGAATGCCGGCCTCGGGAATGCCTTCGCGGACCAGGTTCGCCCGCGCCCAGGGCGTCGGCGCAAAGTGGAGCTCGGCCAGGTGGTCGGCAAGCTCTCGGTTCTTCTCTTCGGGGAAAGGCTGGTACGGATCGCCCGTGCGAAGACCGGCCTCGACATGGCCGAACGGGATCCGCTGGTAATGGCACGCCAGCGCCGTCGCCAGCACGGTGGTCGTATCCCCTTGCGCGAGCACGAGGTCGGCAGGAGCAGCCGCGAAACGACCGCCGAGCGCGGTCAGGGCACGCGCGGTCAGGTCGGCGAGACCTTGGTTCGGCTGCATCAATGCGAGGTCGACATCCGCCTTGATCCCGAAGTCGCTCAGCGCCTGGTCGAGCAATCCACGGTGCTGCCCGGTCGACACGACCCGGACGACGAACCCCGAGCCCTCGCGCTGGAGCCGCGCGACCAAGGGGGCCATCTTCACGACTTCAGGACGAGTCCCGACCACGCATTCAATGACCGGACGCAATCGAGGTCCTCTGGCTGGCGCTGATGATGATGGGTGTCCGCTTCGTGAGTTCGGCGCCAGTCGCCTGCCCACACTCACCCGAAGCGCAAGCGAGGCGTACGTAAAACCTCGCATGCGCTTCGGGTTAGTGTACCGGTGAAGGGCTTACGAAACAGACATCGAGCGTGCGCGAGAGCGAAGTTTCGCTGATCTCAAAGAAGGCTCTCCCGTAGACCTTGCGCGATCTTCGCAACGAGCACAACGGCCTGGTTCGAGAGCTGCTTGAGCCGGGACTCCAACCAACCAATCGGTGCCTGGAAACCGACCCGCCGCGCGGACCCTACACAGAACCTGAAGAAATCTTCAGAATTCATCTTGACAGGCCGCCCAATCGTAATACATTTGATTGAAACGATCGTTTGAAACACGCGTTTTAGCCGAGAGGACGCCGGATGGCGCTGGAAGAAGCGACGACGACGACGAAGTCGCGTCTACTGGAAGCCGCGGGTGAAGAGTTCGCCGACAAGGGATATGACGCGGCGAGCATCCGCAAGATCTGCGATCGCGTCGACGCGAATTGCGCAGCGGTGAACTATCACTTCGGCAGCAAGGAGCAGCTCTACCTCGAGGCGCTCCTGGAAGCGCACCGGTGCGGGACCGAGATGATGGCGGAGGAGTTGCTGCGGCAGGGCACGCCGGCCGAGAAGCTGCGTCGGTTTATCCATCATTTCTTGAAGAACGTGGTGGCGATCGGGCACCGGCGGACGTGGCACCACGCCTTGATGCTGCGTGAGATGATCCAGCCGACGGCCGCGCTCGAGGTCTTGGTCCGGGAGGCGATCCGGCCCAAGTTCGAGCGGCTGATCGGGATCTTGCGCGAGGCGTGTCCCGAGGCCGACGAGCGCCGGCTGCACGCGCTGGCCTTCAGTGTGATCGGCCAGTGCCTGCATTACCGCACGGGGGGCCCGGTGAATCGCCGATTGGTGGGCGAAGAGGCGTACCAGGCGCTCGACCTTGATTACTTGACCGATCACATCAGCGGATTTTGCCTCGCTGCGCTGGGCCTTGCGCCCCCGGTGATCGAGTGCCGGGGTGAAGCGAGGCAATCATCGCGGGATTGAAGGGACCGGGAGTTCCGTCATGTCCTGGATCGCGCTGAAGATGCTGGTGGGGGACCGGGCCAAGTTCCTCGGAATTGTGCTCGGCCTGACCTTCGCGGCGCTCCTGATCACGCAGCAGGGGTCGATCTTCTGCGGCCTCATGTTGCGCACTTGCGGCCAGATCACCGATATCACCGGCGCTGACCTCTGGGTGATGGACCCGAACGTCCGCTTCATCGACGACGTGAAGCCGATGATCGAGAACAACCTCTACCGCGTCCGAGGCGTGGAAGGGGTGCTCTGGGCCGTGCCGCTGTACAAGGGGCAAGCGCGGGCCAAGCTGAACACGGTCGACCGCGAGGGAAAGCGGCTAAATGTGATCGAGCAGGTCATTCTGCTCGGCCTCGACGACGCGACGCTCGTCGGCGCTCCGCCGCTGGACAAGATCCTGGTCGGCGAGCTCACCCGCCTGCGCCAGCCCGACGCGATCATCATCGACAACAACAGGCTGATGAAGCTCTACCCGGGGGAGCGGTGGGGCGAGCTCGAGACGCAGGGCAATGCGTTCTACACGCGGTTCCTCAACCGCGAGCTGGAGATGAACGATCACCGCGCGATCATTGTCGGCGTGTGCGAGGCGACCCGCACCTTCCAGTCGAACCCCGTCGTCTACACGCTCTATTCGCGGGCCAAGTACTTCGCCCCGCAGGAGCGCAAGATCCTCTCGTACATCCTCGCCAAGACCGAGCCGGGCGTCGACCCCGCGGCGGTCGCCCAGCGCATCAAGCAGACGACGGGCTTGGGAGCGGCCTCGAGCGCGGAGTTCACGTGGAAGACGATCGACTATTACATGAAGTTCACCGGCATCCCCATCAACTTCGGCATCACGGCGATGCTCGGCTTCCTGGTCGGGACGGCCATCGCGGGCCAAACGTTCTATAACTTCACGCTCGAGAACCTCAAGCAGTTCGGCGCCCTCAAGGCGATGGGAGCCACGAACCTCCGGATCGTCCAGATGATCCTGTTGCAGGCGCTCGTCGTCGGCCTCCTCGGCTACGGCATCGGCGTCGGCCTCGCCGCGTCGTTCGGCTGGGCCAACCAGAGTCCTCCCTCGGACCTCGGCTTCTTTTGCCGCCGAGAAGTCCTGGCTGCGGTCGGAGGACTCGTCACCCTCTACGCACTCTTGTACGTCGGACGCGTCATCCAGCGGGCCGTGTTTCTTCAAGCCACCGCGGTCACGCTGCTCGGTTACGGCCTCGCCTTTGCCGCCGCGTTCCGTTACATGCTGCAGGGCGTCAAGGGGACTGAGCTGGCCTTCTATTGCTGGTGGCCCGTACCGCTCGTGACGGGCGTGGCCGTCGTCTTCATCTGCATCCTGTCGAGTCTCGTCAGCATCCGGCGCGTCGTCGTGCTGGAGCCGGCGGTTGTCTTCCGCGGTTGAGTCGTCCCCGTACCGGGTCCGCCCCCCACTCGTTTTCGAGGAACTACTCCGACCATGCAAGAGCTGATGGCCCAGAAGGTCGGCGCGACGAAGCAGGCGGCCCGCCAGATCGCGGTGCGCATTCGAAACGTGACCAAGCACTTCGGCTCCGGCGACCAGAAGGTGCTGGCACTCCGCGGCGTCGACTGGGACGTCTATACGGGCGAGATGTCGCTCATTGTGGGACCCTCCGGCTGCGGCAAGACGACCCTGCTCTCCGTGATCGCCGGCATTCTGGACGCGGATGAGGGAGAGGTGAACATCTTCGGCCAGGAGGTCACGAAGATGCGTGACCGCGCCAAGACGCGCTTCCGTGCGCAGAACATCGGCTTCGTCTTTCAGCAGTACAACCTCCTGCCGGCACTGACCGCGGCCGAAAACGCGGCGATCCCGCTGGTCATCGCGGGTTGGTCCAAAGCTCGCGCCGTCAAGCGCGCCCGCGAGGTCCTCGAAATGATCGGTATGGGCAAGAAGACCGAGAGCCTCCCCAACCAGCTCTCCGGC
>JARLIH010000069.1 GCA_031291845.1 Isosphaeraceae bacterium
ACGCCAATTTGTCGGGGGTCCTGCTCCCAATAGGGCGCCCGGGGACGCCAAAAGGGCCCCCATTACTGGGGGTGGCCACCCGGCACCGTCCTTAGCTCCGCGGTTGGAGCTGAAGCTGCCTGTCGTGGTGGGGATCCGTGAGCGATCTCTGGTCTTCCTCCCGCTTGAACGGCGACGAATTCGCGGCTATCGTACGGCCACGGTCCCTGCGCGGCCGGGTCGTAGGGGGCGGAGGGATGTCCTTCGCGTCCACGATACATCGCCGGGGGAACATTGCTTGAATCGTTGCCTACGCGTCCGCTCTGTTCGGTGCGAGCGATCCCCGTTTCTTACACAGCCCAGCGCGAGGATCCATGACTCAAAACGCTCGAGATCGACGGAATGGCCGAATGACCGTCGCGCTTGCGGTGGCCGTGCTTGCGGCGGCGGTATGCGCCGTTGCCGATGATGAGGCCGATGCGCAGAGACCCAAGCTCCAGATCATCAACGGCAGCAACCAGCCCGTCGACATTTACTGGCTGAAAGGCGAGTCCGAGCGCGTGCCGAACGGCTCGGTGTCTCCCGGGAAGGACGTGTTCCTCACCACGACGCTCGGCCATCGGTTCGTGGTGGTCGGCCGCGAAGATGGGACAGAGGCGATGGTGCGCTGCAAGGTACGGGTGCAGGGCTTTCGGTTCGACCCGCGGGGCAAGGATGGCGTGCCGTCGTTTTACACGCAAGCGATCAAGGCCCACGGCTACCCGATCGTCGCCTCCGCCAAGGTGAACCCCTACGCGCTCAAGGAGGCGGCGTACCTGGTGGACCTGATGCTCGCGCAGCGGCCCGACGTCCGCGCGGCGATGATCGAGAGCGGCTCCCGCATGTGCATCCTCGCCCACAACGAGTACACCACGGACCAGCCCGAGATGGTCCGGCTCGCCGCCGACCCCCCGCGCGACTTTCCGGGGATCACGGGGAGAGACTACTGGGACGCCCGCGCCCGAGGCCTCGGCGGCAGCGAGCACGACCCGTTTTGCTCATGCGCCGAGGAGAACCTGCTCGGCTATCCCGGCGACCCCTACGCGGCGGAGTGCATCCTGATCCACGAGTTCGCGCACAACATCCACCTGCGCGGCATGGTCAACGTCGACCCGACGTTCGATCGGCGGCTGAAGGCGGCGTACGATGCAGCGCGGCAAGCCGGGCTGTGGAAGGGAAAGTATGCCGGTGTGAACCATCACGAATACTTCGCCGAAGGGGTGCAGTCGTGGTTTAACAACAACCGGGTGAACGACCACGACCATAACCACGTGAACACTCGCGCGCTGCTGCTCGAGTACGACCCCGGCCTCGCCGCGCTCTGTCGCGAGGTCTTCGGCGACACGACCATCACGTACACGAAGCCGGCGACGCGCCTGACGGGTCACCTGGCGGGCTATGACCCGTCGCGGGCGCCGACGTTTGTCTGGCCCGAGCGACTTGAAAAGGCCCACGCCGCGATCCGCCGCCAGGCCCAGGCCCGCGACCGGGCGGCGCGCGCCACCGGTGGGCGCGACGCCCACTGACGGTGACAGGAGGATTGCAAGGTCGCTAACCGTCGCGGAATTTTGGGGGTGTCGTTAGTGGCCATTCTGAGCCCCGAATGGGGCGGCCAGTCGTTAGCCCAGGGGTGTGAACCCCTGGAAGAACTAGCTGAGGGCGGCCTTGATGTCCGCCGCGAGCTGGGTGTAGTCCGCCTGGAGCGTTGCCTCGTCCTTGATGATCGTTGCGTCGTCGGCCTTCAACTGCGCCTTGGCCGCGACGACGCCGGGATCGGCGTTGATCGCCGTCTGGACCGCCTGGTGGTCGGTCGCAATCGTCTTGGCCGCCGAGGTGGCATCGGCCCAGTAGACCTTGGCGGCGGCAATCGCGGCCGAGATGCTCGAGGCCGAGACGATGGCCTTCCAATCTTTCGAGAGCGTCGCCTGCGCGGCGGTCTGGTCGGTATTGAGCGTCGCCGTGGCCGACTGGACGCTCGCATCGTTGGCGATAGCGTTCTGGATCGCCGTCTGGATGGCCTGCTCGTCCTTCTGGATCGTCGGCGCGGCTGCTTTGGTGTCGGCGATCAGCGTCTTCTGGTCGGCCTGGATCTTGGCGAGATCGGCCTGTACGGCCGGGTTGGACCAGACACTCGACCCGGTCGTGGTCGAGAGCAGCGCCCGGCCTTCCAACTCGTCCACCGCTCCGGCCCATCGCTTGGTCTTGGTGCGTCGCATTGGGTGTGCCTCCGGGAGTTGTTCCTTCGTCAATCCTCGATGTCTGACGTAGATCGTTCCCTAACACGTCGATCATGGCACGCAGGCGCACTGGAACGGCGAGGTTTTTCGGTCAACCTCGAAGACAGGAGCGAACCCGCGAATATCCTTATGCCATGAGCCGGCCAGTCTACTCGCGGGCGGGCGCATTGATCAACCGTGAGTTTTCCGATGAGCGTCGACCTCGACGCCCGGGGCCTCGCCCGAGTCTTCTGGACGTGGCCCAGGTTTTCTCCTCCAATTCCTCGAAGCTCGCGCCTGGCGCCGTTTATCGGTATCCCCACTCCTCGAAGCCCCGGCTCCATTCGTGGGCGATGCGCTGCCGCAGGGGTTCGGGAAGGTCGTCGAATCGGTTCTTGCGGTAGCCGGCGATCGAGGCGACGTAGTCCTCACGCCGTGGGCGCAGGTCGTCGAAGCCGGCCAGGCCCAGGGAGTCGTAGATCGACTTGACGACGTGGATCGGATCGCGCTCGAGGTCCTCGTAGCCGACGTCGCAGAGCCGGCCCTCGGGCAGCAGGCGCCGCTGGTCGAAGTAGGCGTCGTACATCTCGTTGTAGACGGCGAGGATTGGTCCGTCCCCGTCCGGCGGCGGGCACTCCTGGAGCCGGAAGACGGGCTGGACGGCCCTGATCATGTGCCTCGTCGAGCGGAAGACGTCGTAAGGGTGTCGGTGGATGTGGACGAACCGGGCGTCGGGGAAGCGCTGCAGGAGGAGCCGGATGCGGGCGGTATGCGGGGGTGACTTGAGGACGAGCGTGCGGCCGTATCGCAGCGTCAGCTTCTTCAGAAACGTGGTCAGAGCGTGTCCCCAGCGGGCGACGTCCTCGCTGGGGACGTCGCGGAAGGTCAGGTAGCGGCCGTACTCGGTCTCTCCCCTGGGGAAGTACCAGCCCATGTAGGGCGACAGGCCGGTCATCGTGCACAGGGCAACCTCATCCTCGCTCGGCACTCCAATACCCTGGACCATCTCGTCCTGGTAGCGCCTGCGGACGACGAGCCGGTCGGCGACCGGCGCGGCCCACCGCTCGGTGGTCAGGAAGGTATGGGGGTTGAGGACCTGAAAGAAGGTCGGGGCGGCGAACCGCGGGTCGAGGGCCAGCAGGTTGTGCAGGTGCGTGGTCCCGCTTCGGTAGTGCCCCAGGATAAAGAGAGGAGGCTGTATCGTCGCGGCCTCGATCCGCCGGCCGAACCGCCGCTGCTCCAGGCGGGCGTACGCCGAGTTCGAGAGGCTGATGGCGGTCTGCACCAGGACACGCGGCCAGTGCGGCCAGTCGACAGCGAAGCGTTGCCGCCGGAGCAAGCCCCACCAGTCGCCGAGGGTCATCCCTTCGAGCGGAAGGAAAAGGCGGCGGGCGATGAAGTCCTTGAGCCTGTTCTGCACCTCGGCATCCCATCCAATTGATAAACGTCCCGATCGACGAGCGAGACGGCCGGTTCACGGTCGACGGGCTCCCCTCGGGCAAGTACGCGCTGAATGTGATCCCCAGCGCCGGCCCCGCACTCCTTTCCGAGCCGGTCGTGCTGGAGGCCGGTAAGACGCTCCTCAAGGACTTCCGAGTCAACGCGCCAAAGGCCGGCGCTGCGGAAGTGCGCTAGGACTCGAGGCCGCCTCCTTGAAGCGGGATATCGGGTGGCCCGACACGTTCCCCGTGAGGGCTGTGCTGTGTGCCCAACACGAGCCCTCCGAGAGCCTGGGAACGAGGGGAAAGCCGGCTCGACCGTTATGGGTGCAAATGAAAGACCCGGCGGAAGCGCGTGAGAGTCTTCACGCTTCCGCCGGGTCTCCAAGGCGCCTCGATATCAGGCTTTGCTTACTTGTAGACGGCCGTCTCGGGGAGGGCCTTCTTGAGGTCTTCGACGGCCGGGTCGGTGACCTTGGTGCCGATCAGGTAGATCGACTTGAGCCCCTTCATTTCCTTGAGCGTCGCCAGGCCGGCGTCGGTGACCTGCGTGCGGCTCAGGGCCAGGACCTTCAGGTTCTTCAGGTCCTTGATCTGCTTCAGGCCCGCGTCGCCGACCTTGGTGTTGGTGAGGAACAGCATGCTCAGGTTCGTCAGCGTCTTGACGTGCTCGAGCCCGGCGTCGGTGACCTGCGGGCAGAGGATCGTCAGCGAGGTGACGGTGGGCAGTTCCTTGAGCGGGGCGAGCGTCGCGTCGGCGACCTGGCCGTTGTCGATGAACAGGACCTGCACGTTCGGCAGGCCTTTGAGCATCGGGAAGGTCTCTTTATCGGTCGTCCAGGTTTTGAGGAGGTTGACCGTGGTGGTCTCTCCCTCCTTGGTCTTCTCGACGGCGATCTTCGCCCCTTGCTTCTCCAGCTCGACCGTCGCCACCTTCAGCTTGAGCTGAGCCACTTCTTGCTGAAGCGCGACGATCGTCGCCTTGAGCTTCGCGGGATCCTCGGCCGCCTTCTTCTCCTCGGCGGCTTTCTTTTCGTCCGCGGCTTTCTTCTCGGCGGCCTTCTTCTCCTCAGCCGCCTTCTTTTCATCCGCGGCTTTCTTCTCGGCGGCCTTCTTCTCGTCCGCGGCCTTCTTCTCGTCCGCGGCTTTCTTTTCGTCTGCGGCCTTCTTCTCGTCCGCGGCCTTCTTTTCGTCTGCGGGTTTGGCCGCGTCCGCGGGCTTCTTCGGGTCGTCGGCCCGAACGGAAAGTGTGGCAAGGGCAAGCAGGGTGGAGGCTGCGAGGAGGGTGAGCAGTCGCTTCATGGTAGGCTCGGCTCCGGAACCAGGAGTTCAGCCACGTCCTCGGCAAAAGGGCGTGCTTGGGGATGTCGGTTTGGTCACGACGGCGTGAGGCGGGTGAGGTTACGGCCCGTTGGTCCATCCCTGCGGGGCGTTTCGAAGGCCGGACTCTCCTCACCCCAGGCTACCCCACGCGGGGAGAGGCTGCAACGGTCAATGCGGTGAGTCGGCCCGGGCGGCCTCCTGGGGGGGAGCCAGGTCTTTCGGCCGGGCGCGCTCGAGCTCGCCGATCCGCCGTTCCAGGCGCTCGAGCCGTTCTTTGAGGACGCGCGGGTCGTCGGTCTTGACGGCGGCGTGCCGCTCGGGCTCGCGTTCCCGCTCCGCCTGCGGGCGGCTGGCGGTGCGGACGATGCGGCGGTCGCGGGCCGCGCCGCGGTAATAGTCGACCACGGCGTCGGCGTCGGCCGACGTGCGGTCGAGGCGGTCGGTCAGGTCGCGCGGTGAGGCGATCGCCTGTCCGTCGAACGTCACAACCCGGTCCCCCGCCTTCAGGCCGGCACGCGCTGCGGGAGTGTCGTCGAGTACGCTGTCGAGCACCGCCCCCGGCCCCTCGTTCGAGGGGCGGAGCGCAATCCGGATGCCTAAGTAAGCACGGTCGACCCGGCCGCGGGTGCGGAGGCGGTCGGCCACCCAGAGGGCGTCGCGGGCGGGGAGGGCGAAGCCGAGGTCGTGGTCCCGCACCGCGTCGGCGCCGGGGGGGGCGAGGCCGCTGCGCACCAGGCCGAGCCACTCGCCCCGCAGGTTGACGACGAGTGCCCCGCTGTCGCCGGGGTGGAACGCGGCATCGATCTGGATCAGGCCCCCCAGCGGCCGGGCGCCCAGGTCCAGGCGGCGGTCGAGGCCCGAGATCGACCCGCGGGTGACGGAATGGCCCAGCCCGAACGGGTTGCCGATCACCAGCACGTGGCTCCCGAGCCGAGGCGGGCTCGCCGGCAGGGGGAGGAGGGGCGTGGCCGGCCTCGGGGGATCGTCGTCGACCCGGAGGAGCGTCAGCCCCGTCTCAGGGTCGTCGGCCACCCAGCGCGCCAGGAGCTTCCGCCCCTCGGCGTCGCGCGCGACCACCGGCGCCCCGGAAGGGGGCGGCGCGACCCGCACCGAGAGCACGTCCCGCCCTCGGCCGTCGTCCCGCACCACCACGCCCGTCGCCACCCGACGCGCTGAGGCCCCCTCGTCGGGTGTGAACTCCAGCGTCAACACCTGGTCCCTCGCCCGCGCGACCGCTTCCGCCACACACCGTTCCTGCTCCTCCAGCAGATCCGTCGGCGCGGGGCGCGGCGCCGAGCCTGGCGTACACGCAAGGGACGCCGAAACCACGCCCAACAGGAGCAACTCAAGAGGTCGGCGCATCATGGGAGGGGGTCAACCGCCAAGCGGCGGAGCGGAGAAGTTAACTGCCAAGGCGCCAAGATCGCCAAGGCAGGAGGGGGCTGAAAAGAGCAAGAGGAGAAGCAACGAGGAAGGAAAACAGGACGGGCGATTTGTGGGGTGCATGAAATGCACCATCTTCCCGGCACGAACAGGGACGGTGCATTTCATGCACCCTACGAAGAATACCGAATGACGAACCGCTCTAATACGAAGGCCGCGTCTTGGAATCCGCCCCGTCGGGTCCCATCGGCGTGCCGTGGTCGAGCATATAGTCATACCGGGCCGCCGGTGCGGTCTCGGGAGCCGGGTCGGTCTGCGCCACCCGTTCAGATGCCGGTGCGGGCGCCGCTGGGACCGGTACGGACTGCGCGACCGGGAGAAGGACCGGCAGAGGGCGGCCCGCGTCGGCGATCTGGGCACGAGCCTCGACCCCTTGCCGCCGGACCGTGGCCGTCACCCCGAGCGCCACGAGCAACGCCGCCGCCAGCGCCAGCCGCGGCCAGTGCCGAGCGAACGCCCAGGGCGATGCCGGAGCAGGCCGGCGCGACTCCTGGATCTGGCGGGCCAGGGCCGGCCAGAGTGACGGCGCGTCCGGCCGGGCCGGCGGCTCGCCCGAGGCCGCGTGCAGCACCTCCAGGGCATTGGCCAGCGCGGCCTGATGAGCCCGGCACTGCGCACAGCGGATCAGGTGCCGTTCCACCCGCCGCCGCTCGGTTCCGAACAGTTCGTCGCCCGCCGAGAGCGGCAGGCGGCCGCGCACCCACTTACAACGAGGATCGCCCATACGTGGCCTCCCGTCGCGTCCCGTCCTGACGACGCTCCCAGTGCTCGCGGAACATCTCGCGGGCCTTGGCCAGCCGCCACCGCACCGTGGCCTCGCGGCGACCCACGATGGCCGCCACCTCCGCCGAGGAAAACCCTTCCAGGTCCCGGAGCACCAAGATCGTCCGGTACGCCACCGGGACCCGCTCCAGGATAAACTGAACTTCTTGTGCCACTTCCGCTTGCAGCCGCGGGTCGGGATCGGGTAAGTCGAGCGCCCGACGCCCTTCACCGAGGTTGCCGTCGATCGACGCAGCGGCCGGCGCCTCGCGCCGGCGGAGCCAGTCGAGGCCCAGGTTCACCCCCACCCGGAACAGCCAAGGTCCGAACCGGCGGGCCGTATCGAACCGGTCGAGCCGGTTGTAGACCTTCCAGAACGTCTCCTGGGCCAGGTCGCGGGCGAGCTCCTCGTCGCGCACCAGGCGGGCCAGGACCCGGATGAGCTTGCGCTCGTAGCGGGTGACCAAGGCTGCAAACGCAGCGTCGTCTCCCCCCCGGGCGCGTTCGACCAGCCGGGCGTCGCCGACTTCGTCGAGCCGGCCATCCCCCCCGCGCCCCGGCTCTGTCAAACCGAGTGAGGAGACCCCCGGCCGGGCCAAGGCGTCGTCCGTTGATCCGTATTCCAGCGACTTCCGCATCGCGTGCCCTCCAGCCATCGTTTATCATACGGCCGGGGGCCCGCCGTTCGTTGGACTTTTTTCCGAAACTTGTCCCCGATAACGAAATCGGTTCGACCGAGACGGCGGAAAAAAACGGCCTTCGTGGCATGTTTCGATCACCTCTCCCGGGGAGAGAGGATTGTTTCCTTAGAGCATCGCCTTGGGCCGGTCTTCGCTGGATCACAACGAAGGCTGCATCCATGTCCCCGCGGGTCTCACATCGATGGCGCTGGCGGAGCCCGAGGTGATCGCCTGTCCCCCCGAGGAGCGTGTGGCGGCGCTCGGGATCCTCTATCGCCGGGTGTCGGCATCGCTCCGGCCTCGCTTGGTGGCCGACGCCGTCCAGGAGGCGGAGGCGGGCACGATCGACCTGTCGGGCCTCTGGATTGCCCGCCGGCGCGGCCGGGTGGTTGGCACGTTGCTCACGCAGACGCTGGCCGGCCGGGCGGCGGCGGTCTGGGCGCCGGAGGTTGAAGGCGCCTGGCGGCGCAGCGCCACCGCGGTCGCCCTGGTACGCGCTGCGCTGGCCAACCTCAGCGCACGCGGGTTCCGGGTCGCGCAGGCGCTCCTGGACGACTCAGCGCCCCGGCACGCGGCGGCCGACCTGACCGCCGGCGGCATGCCGCGCGTCACCGACTTGCTCTACCTCGAGCGCGACACCGCGCTCCCCCTGGCGGTCGCGCCCGGGGTGCCGCTGATCGACTGGCAGGGCTTGACCCACGCGACCGAGGCCGACTTCCGCGCCGTGCTGCAAGGAACGTACGCCGCCAGCCTCGACATGCCCGAGCTGGAGGGGGTCCGCTCGCTCGACGACATCCTCGCCAGCCACCGCGCCGGCGGACGCTTCGCCCCCGAACGCTGGCAGGTCGGACACGTGCGGGGTGAGCCCGAAGCCGCCGCGGTCCTGCTCCTTTCGGAGCTGCCTGACCGCGACGCCTGGGAAGTGGCTTATCTTGGCCTGACCGTCCCAGCCCGCGGCCGGGGGCTCGGGCGGGCCGTGCTGGCCCACGCCATCGACCTGGCGGCCCCCTACGTCGGCCGGATCGAGCTGGCGGTCGACCTTCGCAACACCCCCGCGCACGCGCTTTACCGGTTGGCCGGGATGACCCCGTTTGACCGCCGCGCGGTGCACCTGGCGATGCTCCACCCGTAGCCGCCCCGGGTCTTTGCGTCCCGCGCCGATGGTTCATTGACCGTCAGCGCTGATGACTTCGGCGCCCCCCCGGGTGCCGAGGGCCCACCAGGTCGTGAGCGCGATCGAGTTCTTGATGAACCGGGTGCTTCCATCCGCGTTGAGCACGTTCACTCCGCCCGGGTGCCGGCTCGAAGCGGGCAGATAGTGGGCCGACTGCGCCTGGGCGCAACAGTCGACGCGGCAAGTATTCCAGGACATCGTGCCGCCGCCGTTCGGGGGGACGACGGTATTGAAGAGCGCGTAGCCCATGATGCCGCCGCCCCAGCGGTAGCCGCGGTCGTCGGCCGTATAGAGGGTCTGGAACGCCGTGCTGCACGCCTGCCAGTCGGCCTGGAGCTGCGGCAGCATGCCGCTGATGTCGAGCTGGTTCGCCGCCTGCCCGACGCCGGTCGGGCCGGTGCCGTTGCCTCGTCGGGGGCTCCCGGTGTTCGGGTCGCCGGCAAGCGCTTCGGCGTAGGCGATCGTGTTGGACGAGCCGTCGACCAGGTCGGTCATGCCGTAGCTCCTCTGCATGGCGAACATGCCCGAGCTCTGCGGCGGGTTCGTGCCGATGGAGTAAGTGGACGTGCCGACGCTCGCGTGGTAGCTGTTGATGCAAACGTTGCCCGCGTTGCCGTCGGACGGGCAGAGGAAGGCGTTGAGCTTGGTGTTGTAGGCCGTTGCGTTGATGACGCCGGCGACGGAGGAATAGCCGGGGTTGTCGGGCTCGGGCGACGGCTCGGGCGCGTAGCTGAAATTGATCGCGTTGTAGAGCTGCCCCTGCTCGAGGTAGCCGAGCATCAAGGCGTTCGCGCCCCAGTTGTTCCAGGACAGCGTAAGGTTCGGCGGACTGTAAGGGGCGAGCGACGCCCCGAGGGGGAAGACGCCCATCGCGGTGTGATAGTTGTGCAGGGCCAGGCCGATCTGCTTGAGGTTGTTGGCGCACTGGATGCGCCGGGCGGCCTCGCGGGCCGCCTGCACGGCGGGTAACAGGAGCGCGATCAAGACAGCGATGATCGCGATCACCACCAAGAGTTCGATCAGGGTGAAACCTCGGCGCATGCGGACCGTCATCGCGGCCTCTCCAGGTTCGGGTGTGGAGCAATCAGGAAGGCCGACGGCCGGCCCTTCCGTTGGACTTGGGTCTTCATGAAGTCGTGCATGACCTGGTTCCGCGCAGCGTGCCCGACGGCGGGCTGCACTACCGCGGTCGCATCGCGCCCGCTATCGGTACAGCCGCCCGCCGCGCCGACCAGGGCGACGAGAGAGAGAACCCGTGCACGTCTCGGGGCGTTCCAGGGCATGGCTCGTCCTTCACAAAAAAGGGGGCGATTCGGCGTGTGCCGGGGTGCGGCTACCGCGGCCCGCCCCGGCGTCGTTCACGAACGGGAATGGACATTTCCGCCACAGGTCAGACAGCCGCCGTTGAAATCGTGACGTAGCCGGAAAGGAAAAACGGGACGGCAGCCTTGCGCTGAGAAGAAGATCGTTGACAAGGGCGCTGACCGATCCCTAGGCTCAACCCTCAACGGCGGGGTGCTCCAAGCGGGTGAGCCGACAGGTTTCGATCGGTCGACCTTGCCTCTCCGGGGTAACCCCGGGGAATCGGATCAGTGCACCATGGCGTCGCGTGAGCGCCCCTACGCTTCACGTAGACCTGCTCACGCCGGACGAGACGGGTTGGAGCACTCCGCCGTTGTCCACCCCAGGCAGTCCGCGACATCTTGCGCGTGCGCTGGCCGCCGTGTTCGTCGCGGGTCCTTGGCAGCTCGACGCGTTGGTGGACCGCGGCGGTAAGCTGCTGGGACGCCGCGGCCGCTGGCTCCGGCCGCTCGTGCGCCGCATGTTGGCAGCACATGGGTCGGGAGGCCGGCCGCCGGCGCGCCGCGTCGCGGCGTTCTTGCTGGCCGACGGCGGTCTCGGGCGCGCTTGCGGCGGAGAAAAGCCCCCGAGCCTCGCCGGCGGCCTCTGGCTCCCCCCGGTCATGAACCCTGCGCCAGGCCCCCCGTCGACCTGGACGGTTCCCCCCATCCTCACGCCGGGGGAACTGGCCGAGCGGCTGGGGCTGACGCCGGCGGAGCTGGATTGGTTCGCCGACCGCCGCTTGCGCGAGCCGAGGCTGCCCGACGGTCCCCTGCGGCACTATCGCTATCGCTGGCAGGCCAAGCGGTTGGGCTCGGCCCGGCTGGTCGAGTCGCCCAAGCCCCGGCTGAAGGCGGTCCAGCGGCGGTTGCTCCACGAGCTCTTCGACCTCATCCCGCCCCACGACGCCGCCCACGGATTCCGCGCGGGGCGGTCGGTGCGGACGTTCGTCGCGCCCCACGTCGGGCAGCATGTCGTGATCAAGATGGACTTGCGCGACTTCTTCCCCACGATTACCGACGCACGCGTCACGGCCCTGCTGCTGACGGCCGGCTACCCGGAGGCCGTCGCCCGCCTGCTCTCCGGCCTGTGCACCAACAGCGTGCCCGCCGAAGTGTGGGACGACCCCGCTTCCCCCGCGCGGGGCTCCGAAGGCTGGAGACTCCGGCGCCTCTACCAGCAGCCCCATTTGCCCCAGGGGGCACCCACGTCGCCTGCCCTGGCGAATTTGTGCGCGTTCCGGGTCGACCGCCGCCTCTCCGGCCTGGCCCGCGCCGCCGGTGCGCACTACACCCGGTATGCCGACGACCTCGTGTTCTCCGGCGGGCCTGAGTTCGCCCGCTCGGTCGCGCGGTTCCCGATCCACGTCGCCGCGATTGCCCTCGAAGAGGGGTTCACGGTCCAGACCCGCAAGACCCGCATCATGCGGCGCAGCGTGCGCCAGCGGGTTGCCGGCGTCGTGGTCAACGATCGGCCCAACATCGCGCGGGCCGAGTACGACGCCCTCAAGGCCCTCCTGTTCAACTGCGTCCGCCACGGCCCTGGTGGACAGGATCGAATCGGCCACGCCGATTTCCGCGCCCACCTCGCGGGGCGCATCGCGTACGTGAGCGCGCTTCACCCCAGCCGGGGACAGCGGTTGAGTGCGCTGTTCGAGCGGATCGTCTGGTGATAACCGTACGTCTCGAGTCATCGGGCTCCGTTCCCCAAGGTCGGCAAGAGAGACCGGGGCACCACCGTGCGGGCCCTCTGGAGTGCGGGAGCTTGTTTGTGTTGAGCGCAGCGACGGGTACGAAAGCGTAGGGGCGGGTTTCAAACCCGCCCTTCCCTATCCCTTGGTCCGAACCGCCACTCACGTGACAGGGACATGTTGATCGCCTTTGCTGGGCGGGTTTCAAACCCGCCCCTACGGGAATGCGGCTTCGCCGCACTACGAATTCCACCGTGCAGGATACGAGACACGTAACGGGAGCAAGCCGCTCCACTCCAAAGGGTCGCCCACGCGAGGAGTCCCTCCGGAATCTCTGAACTTTGGTATAGTAGTGGAAAAATTATCCCTTCCCTCCCAAGAAAACTTGACATCAGCCATACAGCACCATACATTCCGCATGGAGGACATGGGTTCATGGCGACACAGCCGCTGTCGAAAAAGGAGCTGGAGGCGGTCCGGTACATCCAGAGCACCTTTGCGCGCCAGGGGCGTGCCCCGTCGGTCCGGGAGATCCAGCAGGCGCTCGGGTATCGGTCGCCACGGTCGGCCTCGGACATCCTCGAGCGGCTGGCGGAGCGAGGGGTCGTTCAGCGGCGGGCCGACGGGCGGCTCCAGGTCCTCAAGAACCCGGAGGGGGACACGAGCCATGCGCGGACGGTGGACATCCCCCTGGTGGGGACAGCGCCTTGCGGCCAGCCGCTGCTTGCCGAGGAAAACATCGAGGCGCTGATCCCGGTCTCGACCAGTTTGGCGCGGCCGCCGCACCGGTATTTTCTGCTCCGCGCCCGGGGCGATTCGATGACCGACGCCGGGATTCACGACGGCGACCTGGTGCTGGTGCGCCAGCAGCCGACGGCGACGAACGGCGAGGTGGTCGTCGCGCTCATCGACGACGAGGCAACGATCAAGGAGTTTCAGCGTTCCTCAGCAGTCATCGTGCTCAAGCCGCGGTCGGGCAACAGCGTGCATCGGCCGGTCGTGCTGACGGACGATTTTCAGATTCAGGGAGTGGTGGTTTCGACGATCCCGAAATTCTAAAGCATTTTACGCTTTGAGTGACGTGCGCGTTTCACGCTAACCCGAAGCGCAAGCGAGGATCTGCTCGACGATCATAGTCCCTCGCTTGCGCTTCGGGTTAGTGGAATCATTCTCCGGAGTCAAAAGTGTGGATCTCTCAGGGCCTGAGATGCTCGAATCGCTCCGGCGGCGGATCGGCGAAATCGAATCGCGCCAGCGCCCTCAGGTCCGGCCTCATGTGTCGTCGGGGGTTGCGGCGCTGGACGCGCTCTTTCCGGACGGGGGCCTGCGGCGCGGGTTGATCGTGGAACTGGTCTCGGCCACGGATGGAGCCGGAGCATGGACGTTGGGGCTGGCGCTGGCGCGTCGGGTTTGTGGGGAGGGGCAGGTCCTCGTGGTGGTCGACGAACAAGCCTGGTTCTACCCCTTGGCGGCGGCCCGGCTAGGGCTCGACCTGGGGCGTTGCCTCGTGGTGCGGCCCGCGCACTGGCGGGACGCCTACGCCGCGCTCTGCCAGTCGCTCCTCTGCGGGGCGGTCGGCGGCGTGATCGGCTGGTGTGCGCGCGTCGGCACGGTCGACTACCAGCGGTTGCGGGCGGCGGCGGAGCGCGGGGGGGGCGTCGGTTTCCTAGTGCGGCCGCACGAGGCCCTGCGCTCACCTTCGTGCGCGTCGGTGCGTTTGCTCGTTTCTCCGATCGCGTCGGGGGAGCCCGCGCGCAGGTTGCGAGTCGAGGTGCTGCGAGGCCGGGGACAAGGCCAGGCCCTGACCCTGGAGCTCGACGATGAAACGGGTGCTGTGCATCCACCTGCCGGCGTGGCCCCTCCAGCGACTGCGGCACGAACGGCCCGACCTTCTTCGGCATGAGCCGGTTGCCCTCTACGACGAAGGGGCCGCGCGTGGTCCGACGATCGTCCTGTACGGTGCGCCGGAACCGGATCGAGCTTCGAAGGGATCCGCCCGCCCCTTCATCGCGCCGGGGATGCCGGTCGCCGAGGCCCTCGCGGTCGAGCGCCGCTTGCAGCTCTGCAAGTATGACCCCGAGGGGGACGTGCAGGCGCTCCGTCGGTTGAGCGAATGGGCGAACCGGTTCAGCCCGCTCGTCGCGCTGGAAGACGCCCCCTTTCCACAAAGCCTGCTGCTCGACCTCTCGGGGTGCGCGCCCTTGTTTCGGGGAGAGCGACCGCTACTCGACCTGGCAGCGCGTGGCCTCCGCCGCCAGGGTTGGAAGGCGCGCCTGGCGATCGCCGACACGATCGGCGCGGCCTGGGCGCTGGCCCATCACGGGGCCGCGCGGAACATCGCGCCGCCGGGTGAAGCCGAGCCCTTGCTCCGCCCTTTACCGGTGGAGGCCCTGCGTCTGCCGGCCGAAACCGTGCGTTGTCTGGATGCATTGGGGATCGCACAGATTGGCGCGCTCATGGACCTGCCGCGGTCGAGCGTGCCCACGCGCCTGGGGCCCGCGGTCCTGCTGCGGCTGGACCAGGCGCTCGGCCGGGCTGCGGAGGTCCTGATGCCGCACAAGCCGCCGCCGGAGATCGAGGCCGGTTTCGCATTCGAATACGCCACGGACCGGCAGGACGTGCTGAGCTACGCCCTGGACCTGCTCACCGATCGCATTCACGAGCAACTGCGCGATCGCCACTGGAGTGCGCGGCGGCTGGAGTGCCGGTTGTTCCACGAGGGGGCCGAGCCGTCCCAGATCGAGGTGGGGCTGGCCCGCCCGAGTCGATCGACCGACCACTTGCGGCTCTTGCTGCGCACGCGGCTGGAGCGGGTCGCGCTCCCGGCGCCGGTGTCGGGAATCGATCTCTGCGTGACGGCCGCGGAGCCGCTCGACGATCCCCAGGCCGACCTGTTCGACGAAGAGCGGGCCGCGGGGGCCCGCGCGCTCTCGGCCCTGATCGACCAACTGAGCAGCCGGCTCGGGCGTGAAGCGGTGACCAGCCCGAAGCTCGTCGCCGACGCGCAGCCGGAGCATGCATGCCGCTTCGAGCCGGCGATCTCGTCGGACGTCGACCAGGAACCCATGATCGATCTCACCCGTGCAAATGACCGGCCGAATCGGCCCGTGCGGTTGTGCCCGGAACCGGTGCCGATTGCGGCGGTGTCCGTGGTGCCGGAGGGACCGCCGATCCGTTTCGACTGGTTGGGTAGGGAGTACCGGGTCGCCTGTTCGTGGGGTCCCGAGCGCATCGAGACCGGCTGGTGGCGTGGGCGCGACGTGCGCCGGGATTATTACGTCGTGGAGACGACGGCAGGCGCACGGTTCTGGATCTTCCGGTGCAGGGACGCGGGCCGTTGGTACTTGCACGGTTGCTTCGACTGAGGACGGAAAGCACGCATGCCCGAGCCACCCGAGCCCAAGGACCGACCGTACCCCGGCACGAAGCCGGGGCTTTCCGATCACCTCTCCCCCCGGGAGAGGTCGGCCGCCCAGCGGCCGGGTGAGGGCGCTGAGGAGTACGGGCCCCAGTTCGCCCTCACCTGTCCGCTGCGCGGACATCCTCTCCCGGGGGGAGAGGATATGGCTGCCGCTTCGCCGCTCTACGCCGAGCTGCGCTGCAAGACCAACTTCTCGTTCCTGGAAGGGGCGTCGCACCCCGACGAGCTCGTCGGGCGCGCGGCCCAGCTCGGTTACGCCGCGCTCGCCGTTACCGATCGGAACAGCCTGGCGGGCGTGGTGCGGGCGCATGCGGCCGCGCGGTCGGCCGGGCTCAAGATCGTGATCGGCGCGGAGATCACGCCCCACGACGCGCCGGCGGTCTTGCTCTACGCGCCGGACGCGCCCGCTTATTATCGCTTGTCCCGTTTGATCACCCGCGGCCGCCGCGCTGCGCCGAAGGGGGAGTGCCACCTCGGCCTGCGCGACGTGGCCGAACACGCGGAGGGCCTGCTGGCCGCCGTCGTCCCCCCGGACGATGGGAGCGACCCGACAGGGCTGGCCGCCTACCGCGAGATCTTCGGCGACCGCTGTCACCTGGCCGCCTCGCTCCACCTCGGCCCAAACGACGAGCAGCAGCTCGGCCGGTTCGTGGAGCTTGCCAGGCAATCCCGGCTCCCCCTGGTCGCGACCAACGACGTGCACTACCACGAACCGGCCCGGCGCCCCCTGCAAGACGTCCTCGCGGCGATCCGGCTGGGCCGCACCGTGGCCCAGCTCGGGAGCGAGCGTTTCCCGAACGGCGAGCGTTACCTCAAATCACCGCGCCAGATGGAGCGGCTGTTCCGCCCGTGCCCTGAGGCCATTGCGCGCGGCCTCGAGCTGGCGCGGCAGTGCACGTTCGCGCTCGACGAGCTGCGTTACGAATACCCCGAGGAGCTCTGCCCGCCCGGGACGAACCCGACCGAGTACCTGGCCAAGCTCACCTGGGATGGAGCGCACGGCCGCTACCCGGAGGGGATTCCCGACAAGGTCCGCGCGCTCTTGGAGCACGAGCTGGGGCTGGTCGCCGAGCTGGGGTACGAGCCCTACTTCCTCACCGTCTGGGACCTCGTCCGCTTCGCCCGTTCGCGCGAGATCCTCTGCCAGGGGCGCGGCTCGGCCGCGAACTCGGCCGTCTGCTTCTGCCTGGGGATCACCTCGGTCGACCCCGACCGCATCGAGGTCCTCTTCGAGCGGTTCGTGAGCAAGGAGCGGGACGAAGCGCCCGACATCGACGTCGATTTCGAGCACGAACGGCGCGAGGAGGTCTTCCAGTACATCTATGAAAAGTACGGGCGCGACCACGCCGGCATCGTGGCCGAGGTCATTACCTACCGGACGCGCTCCGCCCTGCGCGACGTGGGGAAGGCGCTCGGGCTGTCGCTCGATCGCGTCGACGCCCTGGCCAAGGCGTTCGGGCGCGGCAGGGGCGGGGCGGACCCCCAGGGCCGGGTGCGCGAGGCGGGGCTCGACCCCCGGTCGCGCCTGGTCGCGGAAACGATCCGCCTGGCGACCGAGCTGAAGGGCTTCCCCCGGCACCTCTCGCAGCACGTGGGGGGATTCGTGATCAGCCGCAGACCGCTCTGCGAGCTCGTGCCGATCGAGAACGCGGCCATGCCCGACCGCACGTTCATCGAGTGGGACAAGAACGACCTCGACGCCCTGGGCATCCTCAAGGTCGACTGCCTGTCCCTCGGCATGCTCACGGCGATCCACCGCAGCTTCGACCTGATCGCCGCGCACCATGACGAGCAACTGACGCTGGCCACCGTACCGGCGGAAGATAAACGCGTCTACGAGATGCTGTGCCGTGCCGATGCGGTCGGCGTCTTTCAAGTCGAATCGCGGGCCCAGATGAGCATGCTTCCCCGGCTCCGGCCCAGAGAATTCTACGACCTGGTGATTGAGGTGGCGATCGTGCGCCCGGGCCCGATCCAAGGGGGCATGGTTCACCCGTTTCTCCGCAGGCGGGACGGCCTGGAGCCCGTCACGTATCCGAGCGACGCCTTGAAGACAGTGCTCGCGAAGACGCTGGGGGTGCCGCTTTTCCAGGAACAGGCGATGCGCGTGGCGATCGTGGGGGCGGGGTTCACGCCGGGCGAGGCCGACCAGTTGCGCCGCGCCATGGGCACGTGGCGGAGCAGCGGCGCCATCGAGCAGTTCCGCGCCAAGCTGTGCGACGGCATGGTTACGCGGGGGCTCTCCGAGGAGTTCGCGCACCGACTCTACGAGCAGATCTGCGGCTTCGGCGAATACGGCTTTCCCGAGAGCCACGCCGCCAGCTTCGCGCTCTTGGCGTACGTGTCGGCCTGGCTGAAGTGCTATTACCCCTGCGCCTTCACCGCGGCCTTGCTCAACAGCCAGCCGATGGGCTTCTACGCGCCCGCCCAGTTGATCCGCGACGCCCGGGAGCACGGCGTCACCGTGTGTCCGATCGACATCAACCGGAGTGACTGGGACTGCACGCTCGAGCCGCTCGATTCGGGCGAGAAGGCCTTGCGGCTCGGCCTCCGGCTGATTGGAGGCCTCGCCCGCAAGGCGGCCGACGCGATCGTCGCCGCCCGGGCCGGCGGCCCTTATCGTTCCGTGGCCGACCTCGCCCGCCGCGCGGATCTTGGGGTATCGGTCCTGGCCCGCCTTGCGAGTGCCGATTCGTTCGCCGGCCTGGGGATCCCCCGTCGCCTCGCGCTCTGGGAGCTGCTGGCCACCGACGACGAACCACCGCTGTTCGCCGGAACGCCAGGCGTCGCCGAAGAAACGCCCGCGCTGTCGCCCATGTCGCTCGCGCACCAGGTCGACTGCGACTATCAAAGCCTGGGCCTCTCGCTCAAGGCGCACCCGCTCCGCTTCGTCCGGCCCGAGCTGACCCGCCTGAAGGTCGTGCCGGCCTCAGCGCTGGCCAACCTGCCCGACAAGGCGACCGTCCACGTCGCCGGCCTGGTCCTCGTGCGCCAGCAGCCGAGCACGGCCAAGGGGATCGTGTTCTTCACCCTGGAGGACGAGACCGGCATCGTCAACCTGATCGTCCGCCCCAAGATCTGGCAGCGCTACCGCCGCGCCGCCAATCGGGCAGCGACCCTGATGGCTTCGGGACGCCTCCAGCGCGCCCATGGCGTGACCCACGTCGTCGCCACCAGGCTGAACGACCTCACGAACATCGTCCCCAGCATTGCGCCGGCTTCGCGCGACTTTCATTGAGTAGGGTGCATGAAATGCACCGGTGCATTTCATGCACCCTACATCGGGAAATGCTCCGACCTTTAACAAACGGCCCAGCTTGGGCATGATGTGGAGCATTTCCCTTGCCGTCCCGAACGTTTTGACCTCGACGGAGAATCCAACACGCTATGGCCACCACCATTCGCCACGTGTCCGTCCTATTGGGATGCCTCGTCTTCGCACTCGAAGGCAGCGTTGCGTCCGCGGCGCCGCAGCCTGTTCCGACCAAGGCCGACATCGCGTACGGCCCCGATCCGCATCAACGGCTCGACATTTATCTCCCCAGCGAGGGCAAGGGACCGTTCCCGGTGATGATCTGGTTCGGGAACCTGTGGGACCCCGGCAAGACGGTGCCGCCCACCTACAAATTCCTCCCCGCCGGTTGCGCGACGGTCGGCGTGGCGACGCGGGTGATGAAGGACGCGGTCCGCGACAAGATCCAGCCGCCCATTTCGGTCTGCCTGCTCGACGCCCGCCGCGCGCTCCAGTTCGTGCGTTTGCACGCCGCGGAATGGAACCTCGACCCGGACCGGATCGCCCTGGGCGGGGGGTCTCAAGGTGCCCTGCCCGCGCTCTACATCGCCTGCGCGGGGGAGCGCGCCGACCCGAAGTCGGCCGATCCCGTCGAGCGGGTCTCCACCAAGGTCACGTGCGTGGGCGCCTTTCGGAGCCAGCCCAGCATCGACCCTAAGCGGATGCAGGAATGGGTCCCGGGCGTGCAGTGGGGCGCGCCCGCGCTGGGATACGGTTTTGCCGAGTCGCTCAAGAAGCGGGAGGAGCTGCTCCCCGTGATCGCCGAGTGGTCGCCGGAGGCGTTGCTGAACAAGGACACGCCGCCCCTCTATTTCGAGAACAACTGGGGCCTGACGAAGCCCGAAGCCGTGGGAGAGATGGATTACCTGGTCCACTCCCCGCGCTGGGGGTTGGGGTTCCAGAAGATCGCACGCGAGCGCGGCGTCACGTGCTACGTGAAGTACCCGGATCATCCCACGGAAGGGTACACCGACATCTGGGATTTTCTCGTGCAGGAACTGAAGTCACGCCCCCGTGGCAAGGATGCCAAGTAGGGCCGGCCATTGCCGGCCGATTTGCTTCAGCGAGACGGTCCCGCGGGCGCTGCCTGGGTGATCGACGCGATCGAGCCGTTCTTCTTGAAATCGCGGTCGAACGCGAGGTCGGCCTTGAGAACGAATTGCGGGTGGCCCGGGATGGAGACGGTCGGGGGCGAGTTGTAGCCGGAGCCGGCACGGGTAACGACAACGGACGTGATGGCGCCGTCTCTGATCGTCGCGTAGCCGGCGGCGGCTTCCACGGGCCACATCTCGCCGCGACTGGGGTTGTAACGGTAGTAGTCGGAGACCCGGTCGAGCCGATCGTTGGTCACCCCGTGGCGCGCGAGTGCACCGAGCAGCGCGGATTTGTTGCGCCGGACCTGCGCGGGGTCTGGCCGGGTTCCGGCCGGGGCCGGCTTGACCTGGCTGAAGGCGCTCCGGAAGACCTCCGGCTTCACTCCCAAGGCGCCCGCGACCAACGCGACGGGCCGCCCGCGGTCGCGCGGGTCAGTCTCGTGTCCGCCGCCGATCGTGAGCTCGACCTTCTCCTCGCCGACGGCACCGGCGTGCGAGGCGAAGGCGGCCACCACGACCGCGGCCAGAGCCAGTGACCCGAAGCCCGCCTGTGACATCGTCAGCCCGTTCATGATCGCGAGACTCCTCCGCGTCCTTCGTGCGCCCCATTCCACGAAACGCGGAGTCGCGCTCTTCGTCGACAGGCGGCCGAGGGGAATGGGCGGCCGCGCCCGACTCCTCTGGTCAGAGTCGGGGCCGGCGGGATATGGTACGAACGGGGTCTGAGCCAGTCAGACGCCGCTTGTTGCTCCGTTGTCGTCCTCATTGGTCGATTCACCCGCTCCCCTCGTACCGAGCCCAGTGGCTCCCCGAAAGGAGAATGCTTGATGAACAAGCTTCACCGCCCGACCGTAGCCGATTGGTCGCCGAGTCCACGCTCGAAGAGATCGAGCATCTTCAGTCCGACCGCTCGCACCGCGACACCCGCCGGGCCTTCTATGCCGAGGGGGTGAGGAACGTCGTGGAGGCCGTCGCGAACGGCTGGCACGTCGAAACCCTCATCCACAGCGACCCACTCCTCCTCAAGGTCCCCATCGCGCGCCGCCTGGCGCGGCACCAGCGCCAATCGGGCATACCTACGCTGCACGTCTCGCCCGAGGCATTCCGCCGCGTATCGCGGACACGCCACGCGTCCGGCGTCGGGGCGATCGTCGGCCAGCGTTGGTCGCCACTCCACAGCGCCTCTCCGAGGGCCGGTCTCTGCTGGGTCGTTCTCGAAGCGGTCCGCTCCGAGGGAAACCTCGGCAGCCTGATCCGCACGTCCGAGGCCTTCGGCGGCGCCGGCTTCATCCTGATCGGTCCTCGCATCGACCTCTTCGACCCCACGGTCGTGCGGGCCTCGATGGGCGCTTTGTTCCGGCAGAAGTGCATCCGCACGAATGTCACCAGCTTGCGCCACTGGCTTCGCCGCCACCGTTGCCAGGCCGTCGGCGCCTCGCCCGAAGGAGCATTTGAGCTCCATCGCTTCGACTATCCCCGCCCAACGATCCTCTTCCTCGGCGAAGAGCGTGGCGGCCTCTCCCCGATTCAGCGCGACCTCTGCCGGTACCTCGTACGCATCCCCATGGTAGGCGCGGCGGACTCGCTCAACCTCGCCGTGGCAGGAAGTCTGCTTATGTATGAAATTTATCGAGGAGGTGGCACTCGATCCGGAGGTCCAATCGGCCATAAGCCGTGATCCGCTCAGAGGCCCTTACGAGACGTTGGTCATCAGCCCCGGAGGGGCGACGAGTCTCGGGCGGCCGGACCGCCTGGCGACTCGTCGCCGCTCCGGGGTTGAGAGCAATCTCCTCTCTACATGCCCTCAATCATTGCCGTCACTTCCGGATGCGGATCCGCGTGCTCAGTGTTTACGGGCGTGCCCCGGGGGGCGTACACTCCGCGAATCAGGCCGGACGTCCGGAGCAGAACAGAGCAGCCGGCGCATTCGTGAAGGAAGAGGTCCCAATGGCCGTTGATTCCGAAGTCGCGCGGGAGATCTCCCCCGTGCTCACGCCCAAGCAACTGGCTCGCCTCCAGCCGTACGGCAGCCGGGAAACGGCGGCCAAGGGGACCCTGCTGTTCGACGAAGGGGACCACTCCATCGACTTCTTCGTCGTACTCACCGGCGCGGTCGAGATCTGCCAGTACACGGACGGCGGAATGAGGCGGGTCGTGCGCCCGGGTCCCGGCCAGTTCATCGGCGACCCGTCGACTCTCACCGGCCGGGCTGCCGTGGTGCAGGCCAGGGCCGATGAAGACTCGGAAGTGCTGAGGATCCCGGCCGACCGTTTTCAGCGCATCGTCGTCGAGGACTCGGAGCTCTCCGACCTGTTCCTCCGCACGTTCCTGTTGCGCAGAGAGGCCTTGATCGAGGGGAACTTCGGCTCGATCAAGGTCGTCGGCTCGCGCTACTCGCGCGACACGCACCGGATCCGGGAGTTCCTCACCCGCAACAGCCAGCCGCACGTGTTCCTCGACGTCGAGAAGGACCAGGGGGTCTCGGCCCTGCTCGACCGCCTGGGCGTGGGGGTCGAGGAGGTCCCGATCGTCATGTGCCGGGAGCTGCACATCTCCAGGAACCCGAGCGACGCCAAGCTGGCCCACGCCCTGGGCTTCGACCTGATTGTCGAGTCGGACCTGTGCGACGTGGTGGTCGTGGGCGCCGGGCCGGCGGGCCTTGCCGCCTCGGTCTACGCGGCGTCCGAGGGGCTGACGGTCACGGCGATCGACCACGGCTCGCCCGGGGGACAGGCGGGGACCAGCTCGAAGATCGAGAACTACCTCGGGTTCCCGACCGGCATCTCGGGGCAAGAGCTGGCGCAGCGGGCGATGACGCAGGCGGTCAAGTTCGGCACGCGGATGGCCAACCCGGTCGAGGCCGTCGGCCTGGAGCGCAAGGGAGTCGACTACGAGGTCCGGTTCTCGGACGGCCGACGCGCGCAGGGCCGCTCGGTCGTGATCGCCACCGGAGCGAAGTACCAGCGGCTCGACGTGCCGGATGCCGATCGCTACGAGGGGTGCGGCCTGTACTATGGCGCCACCGCCATGGAGTCGGAACTCTGCGCGGGGGCCGACGTGCTCGTGGTGGGGGGCGGCAATTCGGCCGGCCAGGGAGCCGTGTACCTGGCGCGTTACGCGCGGTCCGTGCACATCCTGGTCCGGCGCGACGGGCTGGCCGAGACCATGTCGCGCTACTTGATCCGCCGGATCGAGGAGACGCCCAATATCCATCTCCACCCCCGGTCGGAGATCACCCGCCTGATCGGTGACGGGCAAAGGCTACGGACGGTCGAATACAAAGACCAAAGCGCCGGTAAGACCGTGCGGATCGAGACACCCTCCGTCTTCCTCTTCTTGGGCGCGCGTCCCTGCACGCACTGGCTGCGGGGGACCGTCGCGCTCGATGCGAAGGGCTTCATCAAGACCGGCCCCGACCTCGAGCCGGAAGAACTCGCGGGTCACGCCAGGGACTCCGTCCGCCCGCCGTCGCTGTTCGAGACCAGCCTACCGCGCGTCTACGCAGTCGGCGACGTGCGGAGCGGGTCGGTCAAGCGCGTCGCGTCGGCGGTGGGCGAAGGATCGATCGTCGTGCAGTTCATCCACCGCGCCTTGAACGGGGAATAACGAGGCAAAGAGAGGCTAGAGCCGTGGATCAGAGCCACTACAGAGTTGACCGGACCGCTTCGGGCGGCTGAAATGCTCTGTCTGTTGACCGGGATCGGAACCAATTCGCTTGGTGTCGCTGGTCATCCGGGAAATGCCGGCTCAGGAGATCGACGGATGGCCCGCCTGCGAAAGTTGATTGCAAAGAACTCTCGTGTCGCAAGCGCGCTCGCGATGGCGTGGGTCATGGCGATCCTCACGGTATTGCCGGGTTGCGGTGGCTCGACACCCGCCCCGGAGGAGCTCAAGGGGCTGCATCCCGTGAAGGGGACGGTCAAGTCCGAGGTCGGCTCGGTCGCGGGTATGATGATTTACTTCTTCCCCAACAGCGGCGACGCGAAATCGTCAAGCGGTGAGGTGAAGGCCGACGGCTCGTTCGAACTCCACACGCGAATCCCCGGCGATGGCGCGAGCGACGGTGAGTTCAAGGTCTATTTCTCGAAACCGTTGGGCGGGGCGAAGACCGGCAGCTCGTTCCCCGCCAAATTCCTGAGCCCGGACACGACCGACGTCAAGGCCACGATCAAGCCCGACACCACCGACCTGGGCACGATCACGCTCAAAAGATGACCGCAGCGGAAAACAGGCCGGGTGGGGGCGCGATGTGGGCGCGTGTCGTGAAGCGCTTCGACCGGCGCGATCGGCACAATTGGCATTGTGGTTAGGGGAGAGCGCGATGTGGGCACGTGTCCCGGTTCGCCCTCACCCGTCCGCTGCGCGGCCGACCTCTCCCGGGGGGAGAGGATTCAGGCTCATGGAATACGCCGGCGCCACGAATCGCGCTCGGTCCCACGCTCTGGGCTGCTGAAAATTTCGGGCCCCGGCTGGAATACGGGGCGACGGGCCCGGTCTAATCGTATTGATGCGGACACGGACCGAAAGTGAGACCGGTACGGCCTCGTGCGAGGACCCCTCGGTCCTCGACTCCGAATGCGCACGCCTGGTCGACGAGTGTCGCCAGGGGAACGCGGAGGGGTTTGGCAGGCTCGTCTCGCTGACCGAGCCGAGGGTGCGCCGCATGATCGGCCGGCTGGTGCTGTCGCGGCCCGACGTCGACGACCTGGTCCAGGAAACATACCTCCGGGCCTGGAAATCGCTCGGGAGGTTCCGGGGCGACAGCCGGTTCTCGACCTGGCTGTTCCGGATCGCCGTGAACGTGACGAGATCCTGGCGGCGGGCCAGGCCAGCCGCTTTGCCCTTGCCCGGCGGCGACACCTTGGCGGCCCGCGCGGGGGCCGAGCCGGGCGACGACGCGTTGATCGACGCGTATGAACGAGCCCTGTCCGGCCTGTCGCACGACCTCCGGACGACGTTCCTGCTGCATGAGACCGAAGGGCTCAGCTACCAGGAGGTCGCCGAGGCGATCGGCTGCCCGATCGGCACGGTGATGAGCCGTCTGCACCGGGCTCGACAGAAGGTCCTTGCCGAGCTGCGCGAGCGGCTGGAGGAGTTGACCCCATGAACGACGCCCGCAGGCTGCTGCTCGAGCGCTACTTCGACGGCGAGCTCGCCGCGGCCGAGCAGGACGAGCTGCGCAGGGACTTGGCCGACGACCCGGCCGCTTTGCGCCACCTGGACCAGCTCGCGCTCTTGCGGACGTTGGCCCGGGCGCACGACCCGTCCGTCCAGCCCGCGCTCGCCGCCCCGAAGACCGCCGTGGTCCAGCCTGCGTGGCGGTTCGCGATCCCAATCGCACTGGCCGCGGCGGCGAGCCTGGTGCTGATGTTGACGGCGCCTGGAGAACGGCCGGCCGGCCGGGGTCTCGCACCGTCCGTCGCCGCGTTGCCGAAGTCGAGTGCCGTGGTGGAGGCCCGTCCGGCCGCGCTGCGCTCCCGGGCGGCGAATCCTCTGGAGGTGGAGCTGATCCGCCTGGCCAACACCCCGTCGCGGCGGCCGGAGCGCGCGGCCCGCGCGGTCTTGTCGCGGGGAAGCCCGTTGCAACGTCGCCCCGCCGCGCGTGAGATCCTGGCGCTCGAGCTGGCCAACGGAGCCGTCCGCGCGGCCCTTACGCGCCCCAGGCGGGCGGTCCCGAGCGCCTCGGCCGTTCCCAGCCAGGGCCGGAGGCACCCGAACGTCCAACGGGCGCATGCCACATCCAGTCCGAGGGCCTGACTTTCGCCGAAGGTGTGTTCTCCGATGATCCGAACCGCCGCCGCCGTCTCGATCGTGTTTTTCTCTGGAACGCTCGTGTTGGCCCACCGCGCCGGCGCGGCGGACCCGCCCCCCGGGCCCTCGTCCGCGCGGCCCGACGACCCCCTGGCCGAGGCCAGGACCCTGACCGATCGTGAGAGCTGGGAAGAGGCGGCCGAGAAGTTCCGCGACTTCCTCGAGAAGAACCCCAACTCCTCGTTCGCGCCCGAAGCACGCTTCTGGACCGGCTATTGCCTCGAAAAGCTCGAACAGTACGAGTCTGCCGTCGAAATCTTGCAGCCGTTCCTGACCTCCCTGGCCGAGGACACCTGGGCTGACGACGCCCTGCTCAAGCTTGGCGCAGCGCACCACGGGCTCGGCCAGGACCAGAAGGCGCTGGCCGCCTGGAAACGCCAGATCGAGAAATACCCCACATCCGTCTGGCGCACGGAGGTTTACCTCAGCATCATCGACGTGCTGTTCCACGGCACGGCCGACCTCGTCGAGTGCCTCGCCTATTGCGAGCGCGTGACAAAGGAGGTCGCCGACCGCGACAGCACGACCGAGGCCCGGTACCTGGGTGCTTATTGCCTGAACGCGCTACGGCGGTTTGGCGAATCGGAGGCCTGGGCGGACCGGTTGTTCGATCCGGAGAGCCCTCTGGAGGAAGCCTGGCGGCGCCTGCTGGCGGCCCAGCGCGACCTGCTCCAGGGCCGCCCCGAATCGGCATTGGCCTCGGTCGACGCATTCGCCGACGACTTTCCGGACCTCGACCACGACGCGCGCCAGGACTTGCTGGTACGCACCTGCTACGTCCTCCGGTTCAACGGACGGGCCGACCGCGCCCGGGAGCTGTTGCTCGACGAGCTGCGGAAGTCGTCGGGCCGCGCCGAAGAGGAGATCGGCTCACTGCTCGACGCGCTGAGCGACGCCTTCGGCGAGGACCGCCGCGACGATTACTTCAAGGCACTCAAGACCCTGGTCAACACGCGCGGCACGCCGCTTGTCGTGCGCGTGGTCGCCCGGGAGCGCCGGGCCGAGGGCCTGCGCGAGAGCGACGCGGACCTCGCGGAGTCGAGCCTCCGCGAGGCGCTGCACGACGAGCCCACCGAATACGGCCGCGTCCGAGCAGCGACGCAACTGGCCACAATCCTCTCGGAGGACCGCGACGACCACCTCGGCGCGGTCCGGGTGCTCGAAGATCTCTTGCCCCACCTGAAGCGCCGCGACCTGGTCCATCAGGTCCGTAACGCGGCCGAAGAGCTGCGCGCGGCCAAGCCCTAGCGCGGGTTGCCTCATCGTTCAAAGACAATCAATGGATGCCGTTCGATCCGTCGATCGACCGCGCTATCGTCTCCCATTTCCTCCTAGGGAGCGGTATCGACAATCACGACTTTTTCGTCGTGCGGCAAAGCCGCACGCCCGTAGGGGCGGGTTCTTAGCCCGCCACTTGCACGTTCGTGCCCGGCGCGACACACAAAACCCGCAAGGGACGTGGGAAAAACCACCGGCTGAACGTGGGGCCCACCCTTACACCCTACCGCAAACCAAGAACGCGGCAAACGTCCCCCATCCTCGATGGCGAGGAACGACACGCGGTCGTGGACCCCACCGGGGTCAGGTATCTCGTCCAAAGAATGGCCTCATGGATGGATACATGTCGCTGCCGACTTGTGGCTACGGTATGTGGTCGGAACAACCGTCAGCCTCGCAACCTTTTTGCTTTTCTACCTATTTGTGCTAGTTCTTGGCAGGGGCAAAACGAACGCTGGCCATTTCGACGTGCCGGACGAATCGATCGTAGCAGACGTTCGGAAAATTCAGCCCCAATTGGCGCTCGAGCCGGGCCATTGGCCCGAGTCCAACACGAGTTTAGGTAGCCCGACAGGGTCGCGGACGACGCAGTCAGCGCTTGTCAGGAAAATCCTGAGGCTCACTGATTTCGATATGGGGGATGTTCGATGACGACCATTGATCGCGTGACTCGTTTCAACTTTGGACTCGTGAACAAGCCTACGCACGCCAGACGTTTCTCTTCCAAGCATGCAACACTGCGTGATCTCGAGATCCTGGAAAGCCGGCAGCTTCTGACCACGTTCACGGTGACAAACCTCCTGGCTTCGGGGCCGGGCTCGCTCCGTCAGGCGATCATCGACGCGAATTCGCGGGCCGGTGCCGACACGATCGATTTTGCCGTCGACGGTACGATCCGGGTGGGCCGGACGTCGCTGCCGGCGATCACGAGCCCGGTGACCATCGACGGCTCCAGCGCCCCTTCGTTCGCCGGGTCGCCGGTCGTGACCGTGGATTATCAGGGGACGCACGGACTCATCTTCAGCAAGGGCGCCGACGGTTCGGTCCTCACGTCGCTTTCGCTCGTGGGAGCGAGCTGCGCGGGTGTCACGCTCAACGCCTCGCACATTACGGTCCAGGGGAACTATATCGGCGTTCTTGCCGACGGCACGACGGTCGACGGCAACCGGGGAGACGGCGTGCGGATCACCGCCTCGTCCCACGGCGACCTGATCGGGCAGAAGGATCCGGTGTCGAGCATCACCTACTACAACGCCAATTCCGTGAGCATGCAGCCGGTCTCGGGCTGGCAGGGCATCCGCGATGCCAGCACGGCCGGCCAGTACCTCATCGCGGGGACGTCGGGTGCGAACGGACTGCTGTACGTCGGGCCGATCTCCGGCGCCAACGGCACGAGCTACGCCGTCAACTATCCGGGCGCCTACTCCACGAGCGTCTATGGCCCCGACATCGTCAACGCCAGCAGCAACGTCCTGCGATTGGTCGGAAGCTACAGAGCCACCCAGGGCGGCGACGTCCAGGGGTTTGTCTTCCAGGGGACGACCGCCGACCTCTCCAACGCCAGCGATTACCAGACGATCGATTATCCCAACACGACATACACCTACGTCCACAGCACGATGGGCGACCTCGCGGTCGGCAACGCCGATGGCCCTGAGGGAAATGCGCCGCTCGGTACGGGCCATGCCTTCCTCTACAGCGTCTCGCAGGGCCAGTTCCTGACCGATATCGTCTATCCGGGCTCACTGAGCACTACGGCGTACGGCATCTGGTACAACGGCGGGACGAGCTACACGATCGTCGGCGGCTACACCATGCCCGGCCACCCCGCCACCCCCTTCGCCGCGGGCTACATGGTTGACTACGACTCGGCCACCGGCCAATTCACCCACTGGACGTCGCTCGCCGTGCCTGCCGACCTGCTGGGTGGCCAGGTGTTCGCTACCCACTTCGAGGGCATTAGCAGTCCGCAGGCGGGTGTCTACACGCTTGCGGCCACCGCGACGCAGCCCGGCTCGACGGTACCTCTCGCCGCGTTCGTCGCAACCGTCCGGCGCAATGCCGATGGCACGTTCGGGCCCACCTACTGGGTCAAACTGAACTATCCCGGTGCCGTGGGCTTCACCACCAACGACGCTGTGGCCGGCAACCAGGTCGTCGGGATCACCGGCGTGAGCACGGGCGTCATCGCCTACCAGGCGACGGTCAACCTCGGCTTCCAGCTCTCGAACGTCATCAGCGGCAACGGCGGTAACGGCATCGGCATCTACGGTGCCGACGATAACCAGATCGCGATGAACAACATCGGCACGAATGCCGCCGGAACGCTCAAACTCGGCAACCGGCAGAACGGTATCCTCGTCACGAATGGCGCGGCCCGAAACGTCATCGGCGGCCAGGCGAGCGGCGGCAACAACCCCACCGCGGGCGTGTTCGTCCGTCCGCCCCAGGGCAACCTGATCTCGGGCAACGGCGCCAACGGCGTGCTCATCACGGGCGGCGCCACGCAGAACGTGCTGAGCGGGAACTTCGTCGGCACCGACGCCTCGGGCAATTCGGCCCTGGGCAACCGCCAGGATGGCGTGGCGATCCAGAACGCCGACAACAATGCATTGATCGGCTGCACGGTCCAGGAGGATCCCTTCGTCTTCTACAACGTCCTCAGCGGCAACGGCGGCAACGGCCTGCGCATCACCAACTCGAATAACACCACGGTCCACGCCAACTTCATGGGCGCGGGGGCCGACAACGCCACCATCGTGGCCAACGGCGGCGACGGACTCCTGGTCTCGGGCTCTTCCAAGAATACGCAGGTCGGCGGCGTCATCCCCCTCGGTAACGTGATCTCCGGCAACGACCGCAACGGCATCGAGGTCAAGAACACCGCCAGCGGGTTCGTCTCGTTCAACACCTTCGCCGGCATCTTCGCCTTTGCGGGCCCAGCGCCGAACAAGGGCGACGGAATCCTGGTTACCTCCTCCGGCGGCAACAACCTGATCCGCACCTGCATCGTCTCCGGCAACCTCGGAAACGGCATCGAGATCGGCGGCAACGCCACGGGCGTGCAGGTGACCGAGACCGCGGTCGGCACCAACTCCAAGATTCAGTCGGCCATTCCCAACGGCGGCGATGGCATCCTGATTTCCGGGCACGCCCACAATAACGCCATCGGTGGTTTTCAGCCTTCGTTGGAACCGCAAGTGACCGTTTCGTCGAACGATCAGTACGGCATTGCGATCGTCGGCTCGGCGCACGACAACGACGTGTTTCACACCTACGTCGGTACGAGCGCCTTGGGCGTCCAGAACCTGGGCAACACGCTGGGCGGGATCTACCTCGGCGCCGGCACGTCATCCAACACGATCGGCGGCGCGTTCGACCCATTGCAGAACAAGATCCTCAATAGCACCGACGGCCCCGGCGTGCTCATGCAGTCCTCCAGCAACAACGTCCTGTTGCAGAACCAGATCCAGAACAACGCCAAGGGTGGGATCGTGGTGCTGGGCGGACGAAAGAACCAGATCGGCTCGGCCGAGGCCCCGAATATCATCGACAAGAATGGACAGGACGGCCTGTACGTCAGTGGCGTCGTGACCGGCACGCAGGTTCTCGGCAACACAATCAGCGGCAGCACGGGCAACGGCGTGACGCTCAACAGCGCCCAAGGAGTGACCATCGGCGGCGTTGCGGGCGATGGCAACACGATCGTCATCAACCAGGGCTACGGTCTCTATGCTACCGGCCAGTCCTCTGGTTCCGTGGTGCAAGGGAACACGATCGCGGGGAATGCCGCGGGGAACGTAAACGTGACCAATGCCCGCGGCCTCAAGTACATCCCTTGATGCCCGTCACGGTCGCCGGTTGTATCCCCGTAGGGAGCATGAAATGCACCGGTGCATTTCATGCTCCCTGCGGACCCATCCACTTCTACGGACCCGCGCCAGCACGAGCCAGGCCTCGCGATCACCGCCGCGGGTGCCGAAAGGCGGCGTGCGCCTGGTGGCTGTATGCCAGTCGTTTGAAAATCGCTCTCAAAACGGGCGTGTTAGCCGGCAAAACACGCCCGTGACCCCCGGGTCTCTCGTTCACGGACCGACCGGCTGCGGACCCGAACCTTCAGCCTCGCTCAAGAACGTCGGGACCGAGACCCCGGCGGAAGGCAGGGAGTTCCAGCTCGGCAGACCGGGATGCGTTTGCACCATGTACGCCCAGTGGCCAATCTGGAGCGTTTGACTCGGCGAAGTGAACATCTGGTTCTCCATCGTCCACTGGCCGAACTTGCGCTGCATCACGCCGATACCCTGGGTGATCGACGGGCTCGAGCCGCCGCTCGTCTGTGTAAACGTCAGCAGGACTCGGCCTTCCGGCGTGACGGAGCCGATCATGGAGGAACCGGACGGGGTCGACGAGCCAAGCTGCGTGACCGTTTTGCCCCAGAAATAGCCGTCTCGGTAGCCCGTGATCTCAAAGACCGTCTGGTCCTTGACCGCCGCGAGGGTGCCTGTCGTGCTGCTGTAGAGCACTGCGGACAGATTCGACGTAGGCACATACCAATAGGTGCCGGCCAGCCAGGACCAGCGTTTCGGCGTCGGCGCAACCGCGCTTCCCGCCGAGTGGTCGTCGGAGGCGTGGCGCGCGCTGCGAACCACCTCGTGGCTCGCATCCGGCGTACGATCGACGTGCGCGGGCGGCGGGGCGACGGTCGAACGACCGATCGAGCTCGGCACCACGCGGTGTTCCAGAGTATAAGCGCCAATCGGAATGAACGCGCGTTGTGGTCTGGCTGAGCTCATCGTCCAACGCCTTTCCCTAACTCCCATTGGGGCTGTGCCCGACGGATGTGGCATTTCTCCCCTGTGGGAACGCCGCCCGCGGCTGCTGTGCGGCTGGCTCCCGGGATTTTCCCGGATGGCGGCCGGCCGGCTTACGGGATGCCCGCATCCCTCGACATTCGAAACATACAACCGATTCGCGCCGATGTGGGACGGCGCCGGCCTCTTTCCAGGATCGGATCGTCATCTCAAGCCGGCGCCCCTCGGGCGATTACTGCCCCTTCGCGGGGCGCGGGGCGCGGCTCGGATGTTCGGGACTGGGCGGAAACGCCAAGGTCGCGGGATGGACGGAGAGGACTTCGTGACTCCCCTTGTAGCGGATCTTGACCTGGCCGTAGGGCGCGGAGTCCGCCTCGAGGATTTCGACCGCGTAGTACTTGTTGTCCGCGTCGGGGAGCGACTGGTTGGACCCTCGGAGGTGGAGAACTTCCATGCCGGGCTGTGCGTTGCGGGTCGACTGGAGGGAGGCCGGGAGGTACGCGTCGACGCGGACCCGGGCGAACTCGAACGGTTCGAGGACGTCGGGCCGATCCTGCCAGTCGCTGAGCGCCCGCGCGTAGGCTTTGCGCACGTCGTCTCCCTGCAGCAAGCGGACGCGGATCGTGCCGACGATGGGGCTCTCTCCCTCCCGCTCCTGGCGGAACGTCGCGTCGGAGTCGCGGAGCAGACCGAGCTTGCCATCGAGCCGGCCGGTCGAACGGTAGTCGATCTTCACGCGGGACTTGGCCGTCGCGTTGGTCTCGAACGACACCCCTTGCGTGAGGCGAACGAACGGTGGCTCGTCCTGGTCGGCATGGTTGGTCCGGCTCACCCTGCCATCGAGCGAGTGGAACCCGGCGCCCTGAAACGATTTCTGCGTGAACGTCGCGAACACCGAGGCGTTTCCGCTGGAGTCATTCACGTAAGGAACCGAGCTCGGCATCTCGGGGAAGATCAACCGCTTCAGGTTCAGGCTCAACGTCCGGAAGTAGCTCGGAAGTGCCTTGACGTTGACGTCCTCCTTGCCGACCGATCCCCCCGCGGGGTTCAAGGCGAGCCTCGACCCCATCCAGACCGTTCGGTCCGGGTTGGGTGTTTCATCCACGGCAGAACCCTTGCGGTTGAAGCACTCGAGCTTCCCGATCACGAACAGTTCCGCCTCGCCCGCGCGATTGACCGACTTCACGCTGACGTAGGGGGTGCCGCTGTAACGCTCGACATGCCCGGAAGTCTCAAAGCCGACCGTGAACTCGACGCTGTACGCGAACGCCTGCCCGCTCTTGAAGTGGTACTCCGGGCCTTTTTGCGGCCGGCTCCTTCGTCCGCCGGCGATTGGCTGCCCGGGCTGCTGCGGCTTATTGGCACCTGGGGCTGCCTGTCGATCGGGAGCCGCGCGTTCCCGTTCCGTCCGCCTGCGCTCGAGGTCGGCCCGGACCCGGGCCATCTGCTCGCGGATTTGTTCCGGCGTGAGCGGCTTCGGCGGATCGTCCGCCACCGCCGCGGCCGAGAGCGCCATGGCGGCCAGGAAGAGACCCAACACCAAACCACATTGGCGGCTGCGCCGACAGGGGAGACACTCGGCCGTCATCGTCATGACGGTGCCCTCACATGCTTCACCCCTCGAGATTTCGAGTCCACCAATCCAACTCTAGGATCCGGTCCGGGAGCGGACGGCGCGGGCAGACTTGGCCGGGAGTCGATGGGTACGATCGGCCGCTGTTTGCTGGGAGGATTGCGAAGTCGACCGAGGCCAGTTCCGGGTGGCACGCCCGGAGTCTGCGACGGGCGTGCCACCCAACGTGCCGGAAGCCCTGGCGATGCGGCATTGCAATCGTCGGGCGCTGATTGCGAGCGCGCTGGCGTCGCGGACTGGTTAGCGTGATAATGTGTGGCCAGGGCGGAGCGGCCTGACGACTCCGCTGAGGGAGGGACTTCGCGCCGCCGCCGGTCTTCTCCTCGGTCCCGCACGCCAACACTTTTGGACTCGCCACGATGCAATTCGAGCGCAATCGCTGCCTACTGGTCCTCGGGCTGGCGCTTTCGGCCACACTCATCGCCGGGGCCGCGGAGCCGGACGGTCCAGGGCAAGGGGCCAAGAAATACGTCATCATCCATGCCGACGATGCGGGGATGTGCCATTCGGTGAACCGGGCGACGATCGAGGCGCTCGAAAAGGGGACCGTTTCCTCGTGCAGCGTGATGATCCCCTGTCCATGGGTCGTCGAGTTCGCCGAGTACGCCCGCGCCCATCCCGAAAAGGACTTCGGCGTCCACCTCACGCTGAACTCGGAGTGGAAGACGTACCGCTGGGGGCCGGTCGCCGGCCGCGACAAGGTGCCGAGCCTGGTCGACAAGGACGGCTACCTGCACCGAGGGGTGCCCGAAGTAGCCGCGAAGGCCGTTGCGGCGGAGGTCGAAACCGAGCTGATCGCCCAGGTCGACCGCGCGAAGCAGTTGGGAATTCCTCTGTCCCACCTCGACACCCACATGGGCGCGCTCGTGAGCCGGCCCGACCTCGTCGAGGTCTACGTCAGGGTCGGGCTCAAGTACGACCTCCCGGTCCTGTTCTTGCGGCAGATCGCGGGGCCGAGCGTCGAGCAATACCCCGCGCTGCGCGAGCGCGGGAAGGAGCTGCTCGGCCTGCTCGACGCCCGGCGGCTTCCGGTGCTCGACGCCCTCAGCCAGTTCTACGGCGGCACCACGCACGAGGAGCGTCGCGAGAACTATCTGAAGGCCCTCCGCGCCCTTCGGCCCGGCG
>JARLIH010000070.1 GCA_031291845.1 Isosphaeraceae bacterium
CCGCGCCCTTCGGCCCGGCGTCACCCAGCTCATCATCCACTGCGGCGTGGCGGACGACGAGCTGCGCGCCGTGACCAACAGCGCGGAACGCCGCGACGGCGACCGGCGGATCTTCACCGACCCGGCAACGGCCGACGAGCTGAGCCGGCTCGGCGTAGAGGTCATCTCCTGGAGGCAGTTCCGCACGATGACCGCCGAACGGGCCGCCCCCGCTGCCCAGCCCCTTTCGCCGAAGTAGAAAAGCGTCCGGGAACGTAGCAGCCTGGAATTCGATCCGCTCACCAGTCTGGGAGGAAAATCGGTGCCGGCCCTGCGGTCAGGACAGCGCCGACACCGATTTCCCGCCGTGCAGCCGGGTTTCGAGAGAGGAAACCCGGCGGCGTACCGCGGCTCGACGGTGTGAGTCGTTGCGCCGTCATTCAGACCGATTGCTGGGCCGTGCTTCGGAGCGAGATACCCAGCCCCGGGTCATGACCCCCCTTGGTACCCAACCCTCCAAAACCGCCGGGGCCGCCGGGAAATCCGAGATTGAGGCCCAGGCCGACGCTGGGTGAGACGGCCGTTCCGCTGGGCGCGGTGATGCCGAGATCCTTGGCGAGGTTGGCCTGGTCGGTGGCGATCTTGGTCTGAAGCGTCGGGTCGAGCGCCTTCACGGTCGTCTCGTAGTTCTGGAAGTCGGCGACGATCTGGCTGGCGTTCGGGACGTTGGCGCCGGTGAGCAGGGTCTGGAGCTGGGTCATGGGATCCGTGGACGTGGTCGAGCTGGGCGGGCTCGACGGGATCAGGGCCTTGCGCTCGGCCGGAGTGAGGGCGTCGAGCGCCTTCTTGATCGCGGCCTGGTCGGCCTGCATCGTGGCCGTGAGGCTGGCCGGGATCTCCGCCTGGAAGGCCTTGAGGTCGGTCTGCAGGGTTTGCATGTCGGCCTTGGCCTGGGCGCTCGGTGCGGCGTGCGTTTTACCGCCGGGGTCGAATCCTGCCGGCAATGTCCCCGACGTCGTACCGTCGTGCGTCCCCTTGGCGCCGGCGAGATCGAGCCGGTGGACCTCGGCCGAGGATGCGCTGGTGGCTCCGGAGGCCGACGGATCCCAGGCGCCCGGCGTGCCCCAGTTTGCGTTCAAGAGCTGGCGCCCTTCGAGCGACTCGCACAAAGGCGCGGGGCGGCCGGCAGTCCGCTTGATCGTGCGACGCGCTGCGACGAACGTGAGCGTGGCCCGTAAGTCCTTCATGGATCCGATTCCTTTCTCTCGGGAACCTCCTTCGTTGACGCCGGCGCCTCACAAGGCACCAACGCGTTCCCACCTCAATAAACGTTAGGGACGCCCTTCACCGAGCGCGGATTTTTGGGAAAGCGTGAGGAAGGAAGGACTTACAGACAGAAGAGGGGAACGGGCAGAGCCTCGCGTATCCTCATTATCGGCTGTTGTCCAGGCTCGACTTGAGAGGAAGGCTGGGCAGGCGGGAACGGGCAGACAGTGGCCCGGCCCGGGACGGTTTGCACCCAACCCGAGCCGCGGGCGACTGAGAGACAACGCGTCTACTGCCTTTGTTTCAATGATCAGGCCGCATGGGGTGCCGCGGAACGCTCGGCGACGACCTGGTCGACATCGGCCTGTGTGATCGACCCCGGCCGCTTCCCGAGCAGCGCGCTGAGCCAGCTCATGACCAGCCGGTCGTGCGGGAAACCCCCGTCCTTGATTGCGGCCACCAGCCGGCGATCGCGGCTAGCACGCCCGCGCGCCTTTCGCTTGCTGTTGCGCGCGTGAACTTTCGCCCGCTGCCGCCGCCGCTCCGCGCTACCAATCCGACGCATTCCCATGAGTTCGACTCCGATTTTCGGGTTCAAAGAAATCGAATGATACCCGATCAGCCGCGAATGCGTCAAAACGGTTCGGGAGCCATCCGTTGAGCGTCGCGGGCAGACCCATCGAGCCGATCGAGCGGAAGGTCCAAACAACGAGGAAGCCGACCGGAGTGAGGCTTCGCCGCAGCCCAAGCGCCGCTGTGCGGGACGCTCAACCCGTCCCTCGCGCAGAATGGGCGAACGAGCCCGTTTGAGATTTTTTTTCAGGAACCTCCTTGATCTGACATTTTTTCACAGCTAGCATCACGTTTCCTGCACGCAGCCCGCGACCTTCTTGGACGACACCCAGCGATGATGAACCGGCAGGAGTTGATCCTGGACTCCCTCGAACGGCGCGGCGCGTGCGGCTACCAGGAGCTGGCCGAGGTACTGGGCGTGTCGGCCATGACCGTCCGGCGAGAGGTGGACCGGCTGGCCGCGCAGGGGCTCCTCATCAAGACCCTGGGCGGGGCACAGAAGCCCTCGGCACCGGCGTGCTATTACGAGACGGACCTCCTCTCGCGGGTCGCGCTCCATGTCCCCGAGAAGCGCGCGATCGCCGCGCGGGCGCTGGAGCTGATCGCGCCCGGGCAGACCGTGTTCCTCGACCCCAGCACGACCTGCCTCGAGATGGCGGGGCTGATCGCCAAGCGTTCCCAGAACCTGACGATCGTGACCAACTCCGTGCCGGCCTGCCTGGCCCTCGGGCGGGGGGGGCGGAACACCATCGTGGGGATCGGCGGGCAGTACCACGCCGCCAGCGGCGCGTTCGTCGGGGCCGAGAGCGAGGAGTCGGCCGGGCGCTACTTCGTCGACCGGGCGTTCCTTTCGACCAAGGCGTTCCGGCCCGCGGAGGGGACGTTCGAGTCGGTCCTCGAGACGATCCGCGTCAAGCAGGTCGTCGCCGGCCGTTGCTCGGAGCTGGTGCTCCTGGTTGACGGCTCCAAGTTCGGGCTCCGGGCCTTGAGCAAGGCGCTGGACATCTCCCAGATCCAGACCGTGATCACCGACGCGGGTGCCCCCAAGGCCGATTTGAAGCGGCTCGAGCGTGCTGGGAAGCACGTGCTCGTGGCCGAGGCCGCCCCCGCGCGGCCGGAGGCGGCCCATGCCCCTTGAACCGGTCGGACCCCTGCTGGCCCGCGCCCGGCGCGAGGGCTACGCCGTCGGCTACTTCGAGAGCTGGAACCTCGAGTCGCTCCAGGGGGTCGTCGACGCCGCCGAAGCAACGCGCTCGCCGATCATCCTCGGCTTCAATGGTGACTTCTTGAGCCGCTCGACCCGGCGAACGGATGAGCGCATCGCGTGGTACGCCGCGCTCGGACGCGCGGCGGCCGAGTCGGCGTCGGTCCCCTGCGGCTTGATCTTCAACGAATGTCCGCGTGACGAATGGGTCCGCGCGGCGATCAGCGCGGGCTTCAACCTGGTAATGCCCGCCGATCCATCGGCCTCACTGGCGGAATCGACGTACCGTGTCACCGCGCTCGCAAGGCTGGCGCACGAGCGGAGCGTCGCCGTCGAGGCGGAGGTCGGGGAGCTGCCCTGCGGCGTGGGTGATCTTGCGGGGGAGCACGGGGCGCTGACCGATCCGGAGACGGCCGCGGCGTTCGTCGCCGCGACGGGTGTCGACCTGCTGGCCGTGAGCGTGGGGAACGTGCACATCAAGACCCGCGGCGAGCAAGCGCTCGACCTGGACCGGCTGGCCGCGATCCGTCAGCGCGTGGCGATCCCGCTGGTCCTCCACGGCGGTACCGGGATCGATGCCGCGTCCCTCCGCGAGGCGATCGCGCTGGGCGTGGCGAAGGTCAACTACGGGACCTATTTGAAGCAGCGCTACCTGCGGGCGGTGCGTGCTGCGCTCGCCCACGACCCCGAGGATCCGCACCGGCTGCTCGGTCTGGGCGGCCCGGACGACGTCCTGGTGGCGGGGCGGCTCGCGGTGCGCGACGCGGTGCTGGAGCGCATTGGCTGGCTCGGCTGCTGCGGCAAGGCCGACGTGCGGGAGGCCCTCTGATGGACGTCACGATGCGCATGCCCGACGTGGATTCGACCGGCTCCGAGGTCCGGGTCCTGCGCTGGCTGGCCGAGATTGGTGCTGCGGTGAAGCGCGGGGATCCGCTCGTGGAGGTCGAGACGGGCAAGGCGGTGATGGAGCTGGAGTCGGTCATCACGGGGATCTTGCGCGCTGTCTCCGTCGAGCCGGGCCAGCGCGTGGCGGCCGGTCAGGTCATCGCGACGTTCGACGCGGCCGGTGCGCCGGACGTTGCGGGTGGGATGACCCACCTCGGAAGCGGGGGAGCGAATATCGTATCCCCTCCTCATGGAGGGGGATCCAACACAAACTCCCCCCCTTATGAAAGGGGGGGCGGGGGGGGTTCCGCGCCGTACGTCGAGAACCGAACGCCCACAGCGCCCGAACGCGCATCGTTCTTCGCGCGGAACCGGCAGGCCCAGCCATCGGCCTCGCCCTCGCCCGAAGCGGGACACTACGAGGGGGCGTTCCTGTTCGGTCTGTACGAGCGCATGGTCTCGATCCGCGAGTTCGAGGACGGGGTCAAATTCCTGTTCCTCGAAGGGTCGATGCCCGGCACGATTCACCAGTGCCAGGGGCAAGAGGGGACGGCTGTCGGCGTATGTGCGGCGCTGGGCGCAGGGGACTTCATCACGTCGACGTTCCGCGGCCACGGCCACGCCCTGGCCCAGGGCCTGACGGTTGAGGAGCTCCTGTTTGAGCTCTTCGGGGCCGACACCGGGTGCTGCCGGGGCAAGGGCGGGTCGATGCACGTCGGGAACATGGACAAGGGGATGGTTCCGGGCATCGCGATCGTCGGCGGGGGCGTGCCGCTCGCGGCCGGGATGGCCCTGGCGTTCAAGATGCAAGGGAAGCGGCACGTCGTCGCGTGCTTCTTCGGCGACGGCGCCGTGGCCGAGGGAGCGTTTCACGAAGGGGTCAACCTCGCGGCGATCTGGGACTTGCCGGTGATCTTTGTTTGCGAGAACAACCTGTACGGGGCTTCGACGCGGGTCGATCGCGTGATGCGGAACCCCCGCATTTCGGATCGTGCGGCGTCGTACGGAATCCGAGGGCAGACGGTGGACGGCAACGACGTGCTCGCGGTGTACGAGGCGGCCCGCATCGCCGCGGACGAGTGCCGGAATGGTTGCGGGCCGGTCCTGCTCGAGTTGCTCACCTACCGCCGTACGGGCCACTCGCGCCGGGATGCCTGCCACTACCAGCCCCTGGAGGAGCGCGAGGCATGGCTGCGGCGGGACCCGATCGACCGGCTCGGTGAGTTGTTGTGCGAGCGGGGTCTGGCCGATCAGGCGGCCCTCGACCAGGTTCGGGCACGCGTCGTGGCCCACTTCCAGGCCGCGATCGAAGAGGCGCGGCGGCAACCGTTGCCGACGGTCGACGATTTGACGACCGACGTATTGGCGTAGCGTGCATTTCATGCACCCTACATAAGGAAGTGACGATCATGAGACGTCTGAGCATCGCCGAAGCGCTGCGAGAGGGGATCGCCGAGGAAATGCGGCGCGACCCGAACGTCTTCTGTCTGGGCGAAGACATCGCCGTACCCGGCGGCTGGGGGGGCGCGTTCACCGTCACACTCGGCCTGGAGAAGGAGTTCCCCGACCGGATGCTCAACACCCCGATCGCCGAGCTCGGCTTCTTCGGCGCGGCGGTGGGGGCGGCGATCATGGGCATGCGGCCGATCGCCGACGTGCAGTACGGCGACTTCCTGTTCCTGGCCATGGACCAGATCGTCAACAACGCGGCCAAGCTCCGCTACATGTCGGGCGGCACGATCAAGGTCCCGCTCGTGATGCGCGCCCCCATCGGCGCGACCGGGCGAGGGTCGCAGCACGCCCAGAGCATGGAGCGCTACTTCACGGGCGTGCCGGGCCTGAAGGTCGTGGCGGTCTCCAACGCCTACGACGCCAAGGGGATCCTCAAGGCGGCCGTGCGCGACGACAACCCGGTCCTGATGTTCGAGCACAAGCTGCTCTACGGCTCCAAAGGGGCGCGTACCGAACCGGGGGCCGTCGACGCGACGAGCGACGTGCCCGACGACGATTACGTAGTGCCCCTCGATCGCGCGGTCGTGCGGCGGCCGGGGGCGCAGGTGACGATCCTCGCCTGGCTCCTGATGGCCCATTACGCGCGACAAGCGGCCGACCGGCTTGCGGCCGAAGGGATCGACGCCGAGGTCATTGACGTGCGGAGCCTCTCGCCGATCGACTACGCGACGATCGGGGCATCCGTGCGGAAGACGGGCCGGGTCGTGCTTGTCGAGGAAGGGCCGAAGACCGGCGGCGTGAGCGCTGAGATCGCGGCGGGGATCACGGAGCGGTTCCCCGACAGCCTGCTCGCGCCTTGCGTGCGGGTGGCCTCGGCGGACGTGCCCGTGCCGTTCACGCCGGTGCTGGAAAACGCGTACCGGCCGGACGTCGAGCGAATCGTGGCGGGGGTGCGCGACGTGCTCAAGGAGTGATCATCATGCGAGGCGAGTTTGCTCTTGGGCTTGATCTGAGCGGACGGGGCTTTCTCCGACCTGTCCCCGTTGGCGGGGAGAGGCCTGCGCGGGGCGGCCTATTCGGAGGTTGGCCTCTCAACCTAACCCTCTCCCCGAAGACGGGGAGAGGGGACCGGATTCACTCTCTCCGCGACCACATAAATATAAAATTAGTAACTCTTCATCGCTTTTGCATTACGATGATAATCGTCCTGGTCTCCGGCGCACCGGCTGGAGCTTCCTCCTTTGAGAGGGCAGGTTGCTTGTTCCCTCCCTCACCGGAGGCTGATGGACCGACCCTTCTCCCCGCAACGGCGGGGGAGCATTCCGATCACCTCTCCCGAGGGGAGAGGATTCCGATTTACGGGCAGCACGCCCACAGAACATGTCGGTCCGTCACCGCAAGCGGGGAGCGAGGAAGGCGCAGGTGCTCAGGGACTGCTCGCTGCAAATGTGATCGACGCGCCTCCACCTTACCGCCTCCGCCTCGACCCCGGCCATCCGTGGCGGCCCCCGTTCGGCCTCGAGCGTATCGGGCGCCCGATCGCCGCTGTAGTCGAAGCCTCCGAAAAGCCCGCCACGGTCTGCACGCTCGCCGCGTTTCGCGCCGGGAAAGAAGTCAATCACCGCACCTTGACGTTCACGAGCGAACCCCCTTATGTCGCCCGGACGACTTTCAACGAGTACGCCGACGAGCTGGTCCTCTCGGCCGGTCCCAAGGAGCTGGCGCGGCAGGCGATCCACCCGGCCAAGCTCGAGGCCGATGCCAGCGCGCGACCCGACCGCCCGATCAACCCCGTCGACCTGGGCACGATCTTCGTCCCGTCGGGCACGCTCTTGCTTGGCCCGGGCCAATCCGCGACGGTCGACGTCGCCGCGATCAGCCGCACCGAAACGGGAAAGGCCGGCGTTCGCGCTTGGTTCGAATCCGCGCCGGGGCGAGTGGCGACAGCCTCACTCGACCTGCGCGAGAACATCCGCGCGCAGGTCCGACTGGCGCTGCCGGAGGCTCCCCAAGGCAAGGATCGAGACCGCTTGCACGTTACCCTGGACGACGGCCGCGAGCTGTGGCGGAAGACAATCCCGGTGATGCTCGTCGCTGCGCCGGCGAGCTGGCCGAAATTTGGTGCCACGTCCACCCACCTGCGCTACGACCTACCGATCTCGGTGCGCGACTCCGCCACGGGCACCTTCTCAACCTTGCCCTATGAAAAAGGATGGACGCCGGACCTGAAGGATATCGTCGTCTCGCTGCCGACTGGGGCGCGGTTCGTCTTCTGGCGAGGCTCCAGTTACATCCCGTTCTGGGCCGGCGAGCACAACACCGGCGCGTGCTTCGAGTGGGCCGAGATGCTTTCGCGACCGGAAGGCGCAGTGGACTGCGTCGAACCGCTCATGGACAAGACGCTGCGCTACGGGCGGATCGCGATCGTCGAGTCCACGCCGGCCCGCGTCCACGTGCGCTGGAGTTATCAGTCGACCGACCTCAAGTACCAGGTCTGGGGTGATTCCGCGGTCGAGGACTATTACTTCTACCCCGATGGCTTCGGCACGCGCGTCGTGAACCTGAAGTGCGACCCGAAGAACGACTACGAGCTCAACGAGTTCATCGTCCTCACGCCGCCCGACGCGTACCCGTTCGAGGTCTTGCCCGAGAACCTCGTCGACGCTCTCTTCCTCGACGGCCGCAAGCGGGAGTTTCGCTTTCCGTACACGCCGGCCAAAGAGGCCGACGGACCGGCGATCTATCGTCTTCGCTTGCACAAGGAAAACGGTCCGGCAGCCGTCGAGTTCAGCCCGAACTTGCGGAAACCGCCCCCCGTCATTTTCGGGTCGTTCCGCGACGGCGGCGAGGTCGTCACGCCGTGCTACTGGGGAAGCCACTGGCCACTCGCGCGGGGGAATGCCACGGGGAGCACGATCGACGACCGCGTCCACGTCACGCCGTGCCACAACAGCGTGATGAGCTGGGCGGCCGAAAAGCCCGCACCGTTGCGGTCGGGCGAGCTCATCACGGTGGATGCACTCGGCCGTGCGCGCCCGATGTCGGTGCGGCAGTGGGCCTGGCTGATCGGGATGAGCGATGCTTCGGACGAGCGCCTCGTCGCGTGGGCGAAGAGCTATGCAGCGCCGCCGTCGCTCGACGTTCGAGGAGCCCGGCTCGATTTCGACGCGTATGCGCCCGAGCGCAGGGCACTTCGGCTGGTCGTTGAGAGCCGAGACGTCGTCATCACCTTCAAGCCCGGCCCGCCGTGCGTGAATCCGGTCTTCGAGCTGGCCGGTGCTCCGAAGGCTTCGATCCGCGTTGCGCTGGCGGGCCGGCCGCTCGAGAACGACCGGTACGCGTGGGACGGCCAGACCCTCTGGCTCGACGCGACCATTGAGTTACCGACCGAGTTGAGCGTCACCTTCAGCAAGGAGAGCCCATGACCCCTCGACCGCGCTGGACCGCCGCCTGCGTCCTGCTCTTCGCGACATCCGTCTTCGCCGACGAGCCGGGCGCGAAGAAGCCGACTTTCTACGTCGTCCCGCACACCCACTGGGAGGGGGCCGTCTTCAAGACGCGCGAGGAGTACCTCGAGATGGGGCTCCCGAACATCTTGAAGGCGCTCAAGCTCCTGCGCGAGCAGCCCACGTACAAGTTCACGCTCGACCAGGTGGCCTACTTCCGGCCGTTCCTTGAGCGTTATCCGGAAGAGGAGGCCGACTTCCGCCGGTTCATTGCCGACGGGCGCTTGCAGATCGTGGGCGCCTTGGACGTCATGCCCGACGACAACATGCCGGGAGGTGAGACGTTCGTCCGCCAGATTCAGTACGGCAAGGGGTACTGCCGCGACAAGCTCGGCGTCGACGTCACCACGGGCTGGCTCGTCGACACGTTCGGCCACCACGCGCAGATGCCACAGTTGATGGCGCTCGGCGGCTTCAAGACGTTCTGGTTTGTCCGCGGCGTGCCGAAGCAGGAGCACCCCTCGGAGTTCTTCTGGGAGGGGATTGACGGCACGAAGATCCCCGCGTTCTACCTGCCCCACAGCTACGGGCTCATGTTCGGCGCGCCGAGGGACATCAGCGCGTTCCGCGGCTTCGCCAAGGGGCGGTACGACATGCTCACGCCGAACGCGCGGGGGTCAACTCAGCGCGTCGGCCTGGCGGGGGTCGACGTCTCCGTGCCGGAGGAGCAACTGGCGCCGGTGATCGAGGAGTACAACAAGGACGCGAATGCTCCGCTCACCCTGCACCTGGCGGTCCCCGCCGACTACGAGGCCGCGCACGCCCAGCGCGAGGGTTGGCCCGTGTTCAAGGGGGAGCTGAACCCGATCTTTCAGGGGACCTACAGCAGCCGGATCGAGCTCAAGGAGTGGATGCGTTCGAACGAGCGCCGGCTGCTGAACGCCGAGAAGCTCGGCGCCCTGGCCGGCTGGCTCGGTACGCCCCCCGACCGCACGTCGCTCTGGCGCGCGTGGGAGCCGGTGCTGTTCAACGAGACCCACGACCTGGCCTCCGGCGTGATGACCGACCACGTCTACGACGACACCGTCGGCAGCCACGAGTTCTCGCGCCGACTGGCGGACGAGCTGGCCCAGGCGAGCTGGGAGACGATCGCCGCCAAGATCGACACCCGCGGCGAGGGCGTGCCCGTGGTCGTGTTCAACCCGCTCGGGTGGACGCGTTCGGACATCGCCGAAGTGACGGTCGGTTTCGACGATGGAAAAGTGAATGGGATCGTGCTGACCGACGATCGGGAAGAGAACGTGCCGGTCCAGCTCCTGGAGACGACGCGTTATCCCGGCGGCGGCCTCCAGACGGCCCGCCTCGCGTTCGTCGCGAGCGACATCCCCGCGCTCGGCTACCGCACGTATTACATCACGCCGGGTCCCGCCGCCCTGACCGGCGACACGCCCGCGCCGGGGCGTTTGGAGAACGAGCTCTACCGGCTCGCGATTGACCCCGCGACGGGCGCCATCACCAGCCTGCGTGCCAAGAAGGATGACTGGGAGGTGTTCGCCGGGCACGGCAACGTGGTGTCCCGGGAAGAAGATCGCGGCGATTTCTGGGAGCCGTTCCACGGGCTCGACGGCGGCAGCCGGGTCGCGATGACCACGAAGACGGTCGTCCCCAAGAAGGGGAGCGCTACGCTCAGCGACGAACCCGCGGGTAAGCCGGGAACGACCATCGCGGGTCCCGTCCTGTCCGAGTTCCGGGTCGCTCACGCGCTCGGCTCGGGCCAGTTCCAGACGGCCGTCCGGCTGTACAACGGGCTGCGCCGGATCGACGTCGTGACGACGCTGGTAAACCAGGAAAAGTACGTGCGCTACCGCGCCTTGTTCCCGACCACGATCGCGGGCGGCAAGAACGTCCACGAGATCCCCTTCGGCGCGATCGAGCGTCCCGACGCGATCGAGTTCCCCGCGCAGAACTGGGTCGACCAGAGCGACGGTAGCCACGGGCTCGCGATCTTGAACGTTGGCCTGCCCGGCAACGTCGCGACCGGCGGTACGATGATGGTGTCCTTGCTGCGTGCACACACGCTCGGCGCGTACGGGTTTGGCGGCGGCTACGAACCGGGGATGTCGTCCGAGTCGGGCCTGCAACTGGGCAAGGAGCGGACGCTGCGTTACTCCCTCGTCCCGCACGCCGGGGACTGGCGTGAGGCCGGTGTGTACCGCGATGGCCTGGAGCTGAACCACCCCCTGCTCTGCCGCAAGGTCCTGCCGCACGCTGGGCCGCTGCCGAAGCGTTGGGGGTTGCTGGAGGTCTCGAAGCCGAACGTGGTCGTCTCCGCGCTGCAACCCGGCCGGGATGGGCACGTCCTCCTGCGCGTTTACGAGGCGGCCGGGAAGGCGACGCCGGGTGTTGAAGTGAGCTTCAACGCCCCCGTGCGCTCGGCCCGTGTGGTGAACCTGCTCGACGACGCGGGCGAGGAGCTGACCGCCAAGGGAGACCGCGTGCGGTTCGACTTGCACCCGTTCGAGATCAAGACGGTCCGCCTCGGGCTTGGGCCAAAATCATAGCGCGGCCGGGCCACGGAGGTGTAGGGGGGGGGGTTTTAAACCCCCCACATTATTTTGAAAAAAATCTTTTATTGGGCGGTTTTAAAACCCCCCCAAACAATAAAAAAAC
>JARLIH010000071.1 GCA_031291845.1 Isosphaeraceae bacterium
CAACGGTTGTAGGCCTGCCACGTGTTGTCCGAGCACTGGAAGAGGATGTCGGCCGGCCGGTCGTCGCGGACGATGAAGACCACGTAGCTCTGCCAGTACGGCTCGACGCTCTCGTCCACGAGCGTGGTGAGCCGGCCCAGATAGACGCCGCTCGGCCAGTCCGCGGGGATCGTCAAGCGCGTGGTGGGCTCCCAGTGGCACTCGTGCAGGTTCTTCTCGCCCGGCTTGGGAACGGGCTGCGGCTTTCCCTCGAAAGGGCCGAGCTTCGTGAGCAATCGTGCACCACGGCCGCCGTAGTAACCCATTCGAAAGATCTCGATCGAGAACCGGCGCGCCGGCGTGGTCGAGACCATGATGTCAATCGCCTCGCCGGCCTTGACGCTCTGCTTGGAGCAGTAGCCCTCGATCCAAGGCGAGCGAAAGCCGTCAGCGTCCGCACGGACGCGCGTCAATTGCCAGTCGGTCGCGCCAGGCTTCGCGTTCTCGGTACGGATCAGGTCGGCCCCAGGCACTTCGGCTGCCTCGACGTACCGTCCGGGCCTCGACCAAGGCAGGACCAAAGCGCTCCACGCGCCGGCGAGCTGGGAGAAGAAGCGACGCCGCGGTGGTGTCGGCAGTTGGTCGTCGCAGGGATCGCTCATCGTCAAACCTCGAAATTTCAGGGGTAGCGGCCGGCCTTGGACTGAGGATACACCGCGTCGAGGGCCGCCTTGAGTAAGAGTAGAGTCTACTGAGCCCCGGAAGGGCGCTCAGGATTGCTGCGTCCCATCCCCCGTACAGGCATTAATATCGATACGATGAGTTTTTCGCCCAAATTAGGCGGAATCTCTCGATCCGACGCTCTGCGTGGGAAAGCCTACCTTGCCGCTCTGCGGCCCGATTTTCGCGGAAAAACGGGACGCAGAGCGTTCGAGAGGGCGTTCCCTCGCAGAGCGTGGGAACCTGTGTTTGCCTTCGGATCCTTCTAAGAAAGCATTGTGTCGATACGAATGCCACGCGGGGGAGGGCGTGATTTTAAACGGTATTCGGGCTAACGGCTCGGCGCCCTCTTTGGGCGCCCATATCGATACCTTATAAAATGTCTTAGCGTGAATTCGCCGTCCCTTCGTTCGTTTCCTTGAGAAGCTCCACGGCCGCGTCGACGATTTTCTCGCCCGAGCCCTTTTCGAGGTAACTATGGAGGCCGGTCCAGACTTGGTACCCGCCCTTGTCAAACGCTCGTGAATCGGGGATGTAACCGACGTAATCGTTCGCCAATTCACAAACATATGTATAACGATATGGCGACCGGCGCTTGATCTCCTGTCCCAGATAGGTAAAGAACTCACCCGGCACGCCCACCAGCGCGACATCGCCGATAACGACCGCCTGGACCCAGGTCTTTCGCACTTCACCCTGGCGAGGAGCCAGCTTCTTACGCATCGCGCGGAAAACCTCGATGGTCTTGTCGGCATACGGCGCAGGCTGGCGCTTCGTGCAATAGGCGACGACCGCCGCGTCGTCGGCCGCTTCGTCGAAATGGCGGACGTGAAGCGCAAGCTCCTTGCGCTTGCCGGCCACTCGTGCTACGGGACGCGGCTCGGCATGGTCAAGCGCGTCGACCACGGCGGCCTTGATCCGCGTGACCGCTTCGGCCGCCGTCAACTCCAGGTTATGGGTCGAGCCCGAGGCCCCCTCGAAGAACAGGAACGTGCCGCCCCGTTCTTTCTCGAGCTCCTGCGCGGCCAGCCCGTAGAAACTCGGCGAACGGACGCCCGCCTTGACCGTGCCGATCGTGTGGGTCGAGTGGTTGAAGAGCACCGCCACGGGCTTGCCGTCGGGCTTAATGAACGACAGTACGGGCAGTTCCGGGTCGAACGGGCCCGTGGGTCGCACGACGTCATCGCGGGGGCCCGTCCAGAAAATCGTCCCGTCCCGCAAGAGCAGCCGGCTGTTCTTCCCGACGGACGACTCTTCTCCCAGCCGGAAACGGAACGTGACTGGGGTGAGCCGGCTGTTGGCCTCAACCGCCGCTGCCACGATCCTCTCGCCGACCTGGCGCGTGAACGCCTCCTCGCGTTCGTAGCCATGGACCGTCACCGTGGTCGGCGCGTGGTGGGTGTGCGTGGCATTAATCAGGATGTGGTCGAACGGGATCCCCGTCTTTTCGGTAATGCGCTTCGCGATGCCGTCGAGGATGTCGCGCTCGATCATGAGAACGTCGCACGCGACCAGGCAGGCACGCGAACCGTCCGGCGCTGCGATGACCGTGGCCGATGCGCGCAGCTCCCCTTCCTGGCCCATCACCTTACCCGGGCCGATGCCGCCGCCGATGACCATCGAGTCGTCCGCCTCGAGTTGCTGCACTGCGGCCCCGGCTCTCAACTCGGCCGCGCGGCTCCCGGGCCCAACCCACCCGACGGCGGCCAGCACCAGCATGAGAAAGGCGGTCGCTCTTCGTGCGATCATGGACGTGTCTCCTTGGTCTCTGGACTTTGACCCGCCGTATCGTCGAACAGCCGTATCTCGACTTTGCGGAAGTCCATCTCCGCCGCCTCGATCTCAAGCGCGATCCGTCCTCGGGTCAGTGGCCGGGGTGCCCCAGGCTTGTCGGGGTCGACGAACCGGATGTTCTTCCCTTGGTTCACGACCCGACCGTTCAGGATGTGGACCGTCGTGTCACCCCGCGCGATAATCTCGGCCGTGTTCCACCCATCGACCTCGAAATCTCCCGGCAACCGCTTCTGGTAGGCGATCCCCGGCCCTCCCAGCACCCGCGGCTCTCCCCCCGCATCGGGCGCGAGGAAGGTGGAGTCTTTCTCGCCGCGTGTCTTCGGGTCGATCCAGGAATCGAGCTGCATCCCGAAGAGCGTGATCAGGTCACCCACGTCGGTCTGCTGGACCTGGAACTGCAGCGAGCGCGGCCAGACGGCGTCCGGGCCGGTGATGTGGTAGTACAGCCCCGCGTCGCGCTTGAGCGCGTAGCGCGGTTGGAACTTCTTGGTCCTCCACCGGTACTGAAACCGGAAGTGGTAGTTGCCATACTCCTTCTCGGTCCCGATGTAGCCCATCACGACGTTGCTGCCGTCCTCGGCATGCTTGTACAAGTGAATCAACCCGTCCTCGACCGTGATGACGCGGTCGGGATCGCTGTTCTTCCCGTGTTTTTGCAGGAACGTGTACCAGCCGGTAAGGTCGCGGCCGTTGAACAGAGGGATCCACTCCTTGGCGGCGTCCTTCCTGGCATCGGCCTGCGCCTGACCGGTGATGACCAGTCCCGTGAGCAGCGTGAGCGTAAGCACCAGAGCTTCCTCCCTTTCACTTGACCTGGGGCGGGACGTAGCCGTACGGCCAGGGCTTCCCCGTGAAGGGGGGCCGGCGCAGCGGCTCAGGAACCGCGCCCGGCTTGAGCTGCCGCGCCAGCGCAATGCCGGCGTCGCGCATCTGGTTCCCCGCGGTGATGTCGAGATTGCTGTAACTGGTCAACCGTGTTTCATAGCCGCCGCCATGGCTGCCGAAGGCTTCCTCCGTCGGAACGTAGCCGGCGCAGCCGTTGGCCAGCGACACCGGGAACGTGAACGGGAAGCCGCTCCCGGCCTTGATCTCGAGCCCGTAGCGGCAGAAGTACTCCGCCGGGTCGGATACGAAGACCGCCGGGCCGACCTGAACCGCCTGGACCTCGACCTTGACGTTTGGCTCCCGTTTGAGGAGCGCGTCAAGCACCACCGTTTCCTTGGCGAACGTCCACTCGGTTGGGTCGGCCTTGGCTCGGTCCGACTGCACGAGCGCGAGGGCGGCCTTCACGCGCTCCGGGTCGGGAACGCGTCGAGGGATCTCCCAGACGCGAGTACGCGCCGCGACCGGCACGAGGACGCCGGGCTCCATCGTCAACAACACCTTCAGCGCCTCGGCCCCGACCTTACCACCGACGATCTGCGCCCAGCGGTCGCCGCTCGGGTACTGGTAGGGGCTGCGGTTGTCGACCTGCGTGATATCGCCCGACGCGCCGGCGAGGAACACAACGACGGCGTCCTTGCCGTAGTACCCCTGGATGGCCTTCTCGAGGTAGTAGATGTAATTCGCCGAGATCCCGCCGGGACTCGTCGTGGCATGGCAGGCGAAATTGACGACGCAGCCGAGCAGCTTGTTCGGGTCCTTCGCGTCCCACGCGCCAATGACGCCGACTTCCGGGTCGACCGGACCGGCCGGCTCGACGATCTCGGGGTTGCCGAGTCCCGGGTGAGTCACCGCCCGGCCATCGCGCATGAGGAAGCGGCGGTTGAAGGCGACCGTGCTCTCCACGCCTTTCCCCACGCCCGCCTTGGCGGTCACGCTCTGGTCGTTGGCCGCGCACACGGCGTCGATCAGGGCCTTCTCGACCGTGGCCAGGTACTTCGGGTCGACGATCGTCGACTCGTCGTAGGCGAGCCGCTTCACGAGGTCGGACGCGTCGTCGAACTCGCCGGGCATGGTCCAGACGACCGGGCCGGAGGAGTGGGAGTGCGATGCGCCGATCAGGATCGCGTCGGCCGGAATGCCCGTCCGCTCCTGGATGGCCTTGCGAACCTTGAGCACGGTGTCGCGACGGATTCCCAGGGCGTCGATGCCGACCAGCGCGACGCGGCCCTGTCCGTCGCCGAACACCGCCGCGCGGACCTTGCAGGCATCATGAACGGACTGGTGACGCGCCTTGCCGTACCCGCCCGGTGCCTCCATCCCCACTGCCGGCGTAATGTCCCGCTCGGCGAAACCCGCACGAAAGCCGGGTGTGCCCGCGGATGGATCGGCCGCGAAACCGGCGGGCGCCGTCGCCAACAGAACAAGTGCCGACATCCAGACGAAAACTCTCCAACACATCATTCGCACTCCGAGAATAGGCGGGGGGCCACGGTTACAGGGTGAACGGTATCGGATGCGGTAAACGAAAGCCGCGCAACCGGGGCGTGGTCAGCACTGCGTGGGAACGAAATCGCGCCTTGACCGATCGAAGCTAGGGTCAGTTCGAGGGTCGCTCCGGCGACGTTGTTTAACAATAGCTGTTCAGTCCGCGCTTCGCACGAAGTTTCTTGAGACTTTCCACCGATCTCCGCGAACGTGCCTTCTGGGTCGCCGGCCTACGCGACGTGAGTTGGGATCAGGAACACGCTCCCTACTCCGTCGACCGTCACGGCCTTCGGGGGGCGCGACACCGAGCGGGGAACCTGGCACTCCCCGCCCCGTACGGACCACGAGGCGACGCCAATCCCTTTCTCAGCGGGCCCATCGAGGCGGGTCCACGCTCAAATCTTGCGCATTTTGATGTTGAATTGCTGGATACGGTAGGCGATCTGCCTCGGGGTCATCCCAAGCAACCGGGCGGCCTTGGCCTGGACCCAGCCGGCGTGCTCGAGCGCGGCGACGATGCGCTCGCGCTCGTCGAGCTCGGGGTCGTTGAAGTTGGTGGGGGGCTGGACGAGGTTGCCCCCGTGCGAGAGGATGCGGTCTTCGAGTCCCGTGAGGCTGAGGGAATCGCGGTCGATGATGCCGTTGCTGGCCATGATGGCCCCGCGTTCAAGGCAGTTCTCGACTTCCCGAATGTTGCCGGGCCAGTCGTATTGCATCATCAGGCGAATCGCACAGTCGGTCACCTCGAGGGGCCTGCCCTGGCGTTGCGCGATCCGGCCGGTAAGGAACCGGGCGATCTCCGGCAGGTCCTCGATCCGCGCCCGAAGCGGGGGCATGTAGATCGGCATCACGTTGAGCCGGTAGTACAGGTCCTCGCGGAACTTACCCGAGGCCACGTCTTCCTCGAGGTTGCGATTGGTGGCGGCGATGATCCGGATGTCGACTGAGCGGGTCTTGGAACTGCCGACGCGCTCGAACTCCCCTTCCTGCAGCACCCGGAGCAGCTTGGCCTGGAACGGCGCGGCGATCTCGCCGATCTCGTCGAGGAAGAGCGAGCCGCCGTCGGCCTGTTCGAACCGGCCCAACCGATGGTCGGCCGCGCCGGTGAACGCACCCTTGTCGTGACCGAAGAGCTCCGACTCCAGGAGCTGGTCCGAGAGCGCTGCACAGTTCAGACGGATGAACGGCTTCTCGGCTCGAAGCGAGTTGTAGTGAATCGCGCTGGCGACCAGCTCTTTCCCGGTGCCCGACTCGCCCCGGATCAGGACCGTCGTGGTCCACTTCGCCACGGCCCTGATCTGTTCGAAGACGCGCCTCATGACCGGGGAGTGGCCGATGATGTTGTCGAATCCGTATTGGGTCCGAACCTCCTGGAGGAGCCGGTTGCGCTCGCTGACGAGGTGTCTCCGCTCCTCGTTCATGTTCCAGGACAATCGGACGACCTGGCCCACGAGGTTGGCTACCATCTCCAGGAACCGAGCCCGGTCTTCGAGGGTCGCCGGGTAGACGACTTCGGGCTGAGCGGCCAGCACGCCGATGACGCGCGTGCCCATGCGGATCGGCGTGCCGACAAACGGCTGCTCGGGGTCGTAAACGCCCAGGCGGCCGATGAACCGGGGCTCGTCGGCGATCCTCGGCACGATCAGCGTCTCGCCGCGCTCGAGGATCTGACCGACGATCCCCTCGCCGCTCCGGTAGCGGACCTCGTCGACCTTCCTGGCCGGGTCCGGGTCGTCGTGCACGACCCGAAGGATCAACTCGTCGCTTTCCGGGTTGAGCAGGGTCACGATGCCGTGTCGCAATCCTCCACGGTCCTGCAATTCATCGAGGACCCCGCAGAGTGTCTTGTGCAGGTCCAGCGAATGGGCCAGGACCTGGCTGACGTTAAACAGCGCGTCGAGCTCGAGTGTGATGGGACAGGTGTTGCAGTCCATGATCAGAGGGCACTCCACCGGGTCACTCCGACCGGCAATCCCGGGCCGTGGCAATTCTCACGACCGCTCTTCCGTGGCGGTCGCCGACCAGACGGCATGGCTGGGCTGCGAATCGAGAAACCCGAGCGACGCGCAGACCGTGGCGAGGAAGTGGGCGAGCGTTGGACCGCCAGGGCGGGACGACGTTCGTCGCGGCAGAG
>JARLIH010000072.1 GCA_031291845.1 Isosphaeraceae bacterium
GGTTCTCCACACAACTCTCTCTGCGCTGTGTGCGAAACTGACAACGATCGACCGAATTGTCAAAGAGCAAGAACAGGCGACGCCAGTGGCCGGCCCGAAAGTCCCCGCATGGGAGACACCCAAGCCGGCCGCCAGATCACCGCGACGTTGCCGCCCCGGGGCCTTTGTGATTGCTCACGCCCCAGCCGGTGCACGCCTATTTCTATGCCGCCGCTGGCCGAAAAGTCGGCACCCCCCGTTGTTCTCCGAGGGGCCAACGTCCCGAAGACGTCGTTCTCACGAGCGACAAGGGAAATCATACCGGCTCTTTCCTTGACGTCAACACCCTCCCCCCGAAAAATCCAGTAGCGCCGGCGCTGAATTGAGAAAGTCCGCCAGTCGGTTGGAGTTAACGACCGGCTGGGGACGATAGGAAACCTGGGGAAGTCTCTCGCGGCCCAAGGGCTATCTATTCAGGCTTCGCCGTCGCGACCCGGACTCCAAACAAAGAGTCCCAGAGGGAGATACCTGTGCCCGTCGCCACGCCGCCCCAAACCGACTGGGTGAAGAGCGTCCTCTTCGACCGCGGCTATCTCGCCCGGATTCGGGGGGAGGCGATCAAGGTCTATCTGATGATGATCGAGTCGTGCGGCGGGGAGCCCGACCGGAGCGTCACCATCAGCCTCCGGCAGTTGATGGCGCGGACGGGGCTGTCCTGCCCGACGGTGATCGATAGCCTTACGCAACTTGAAGCCCTGGGATTGGTTGTGTCGACAACCCGGGAGCGGGGAAAGGTCAAGACGTACTACGTGTCCGACCCGCCTCCGGGGGATCCCGCCTGACGGGCCTCTGCGGTCGTTCTGGGCTTTCGCTGCGACGGTTTACGGTTCCGAGGAAGGCGCCCGACAGGTCATGGCCCCCTACTTCTTCCGCGTCGAGCACGACCTGCTTCGCTCCGAGTCCTTCAAGACCCTGGGCGGCTCGGCGATCAAGGTCTACCTGGTGATCGGCCTCTATTCCGACTTCGGCACCGACTGGGCCTACCCCAGTATCCGGACGATCGCGCGCCAGGCCGGCCTGAGCCGGCAGACTGTCCTCAGCGCCGTCGACGAGCTCTCGCGAAACGGCCTGCTCGCTACGCGCAAGTCCAAGGGACGGTCCACCGCCTACAAGATCGTCCGCCAAGGGCCCGCGGAACGCCCCCCCGGCAAGAAGACCCGACCCACCCAGAAAACAGCCTCCACTGGCCCATTTCCTTTAGCAGACACCCTTTTGACTGGCCCAGATTCTTTAGAGGTAGGCGGGGAGACTGGCCCACATTCCTTAGAAGCGCTGGCCCAGTTCTTCGGCCCCGGAGGCCGCGAGGTTGGGCCCAAACGAGAACCAGGAACAAGAGACGATACACACAGCATCCCGATTCCGGGAACGCCCTTCCGCCTCTCCGCCGAGGGGCGCCTTGTTGTTGCTGTGGATTTGCAAGAGTTGCTCACAGACCAGGGAATTCCGGGACACCTGGCCAAGCAGCTTGCCGCGCAGAAAGACCCCGAGGCGGTTGCAAAGGTCCTGCTCAATGCGCTCTATCTTCAGAGCCAGGGCAAACTTCAGAATGGGCCGGGCTATATCCGCGCGGGGATCGAGGACGGCTACGACCTCCTTCCCCAAGTTGCAACGCGTCTGGAAACCCGGCGGCGGGAGCTCGAAACCCGTTTACGCAAGGTCGACGAGCGTCGGGAAGAGCGCCAGCGCGACCGCGCGCGCGCCGAGGAGGAAGCGGCGATCAACCTGGTGATCGAGAGCCTTCGCCCCGACGAGCTGCGGGAGCTGGTCAACCAGGCGGTTGCACTCTTGCCCGAGCCTCTGGTCCGCCGCAACGCGACGCTGTCAAACCCCTTCGTGCGGGGTAAGGTCTACGAGCTCGCTTGCGGCGAGCCCTTGAACTAAGTCGTTGCCGCCGTTTGGTTTGCGCATGACAAGCAAGTCCCGCACCTGCCCCAGCATACGCCCCTCGGCGCGCGCCCGCCGGACCTGCTGCGGCAAATAGGCCCCGTCCATCGGGCAACTAATCCGCCGCTCGGGAAGGAAACCAGCCGCGATCAAGGCGCTGTAGCCATAAAAAGCATGATCGAGGTAGCCGTAACCGGCCGGCAGATCCTTCTCGGTCTGGTTGGCCAGGAGCAGCGCGACGTGGCCACCGGGGCGGAGCACGGCCAGGGCATCGCGCGCGAACCGGCGCAGAAACCCAAGCCAGTCGGCCAGGGGGACCGTCGCCAGGCCGTCACTCCCATAGCGCCGGGCGAGCATCGTGTGGTACGGCGGGTCGGCCACGATCAAAGCGCATCCGTTGGTTTCTTGCGTAAACCCTGAGTTTACGTCGGCATGGTTGATCTCGGGACGTACAGGGTGAATATCATACGCAAGACAGCGCCGTCCCATCGACGTACAGACGTCGAGCGTCGTGCCGCCCCCGGCCATCGGGTCGACGACGAGGTCGCCGGGGCTCGTGTAGTAGTGGAGCAGGTGGGCGATGATGGCCGGTGGAATCGCGCCCGGATGGGGGACGCCGAAGGCGCGGTCGTGGCGGAAGGGCCAGACGTCGTATGGCGTCGGCCGGAAGCCCGCGCTGAAGCGGTCGCGCCGGCGCAGGTCTTTATAAGCCGCATGGATGCTCTTGGTCCCGGCGTCGAGCTGGGCGACGCCGCTCAAGGCCCGCGCGTCCCCCTCGCGTGCGACGCGCCAGACCGCGCGGGCCTGCCGGTACAGGTCCTTGCCGCCGAGCCCGATCGCACGCGCGACGACCGCGTCGGTCCGTCCGCCGGTCCGAGCGTCGGAATCCGGACGTTCGGTCGGGGGACCTTGGAACTGCCGGAGGTTCGCAAACCGCCGCCGCTGCCCCTCGAAGACCTGCAGCTCCTCAAGTGCGTCGGCCTCGCGCATGAGCTGGCTGAACGTCTTGCGGCGCTGTCGGTTATATTCGAGGATCGCGAGCTTCTTGGCCGCCGGTGAGCCGAACTCGCGGACCTCGCACGGGACCTCGCCCAAGCCGAGCGCCCGCGCGCAGGCGAGCCGGCGGTGGCCCGAGATGACCTCCCACCCTTCCGCGTGCGGCGTGACGACCAAGGGGACGAGCACCCCCTGGGCACGGACGCTCTCGATCAGGTCGCTCGCCTCGGACTCGGGGTCGCCGTAGAGCGAGAGGCTGAACGGACTGGGGTAGAGCGCGGCCGTGGGAAGAGAGCGCGAGGTGTGCAAATCGGGAGGAGTAGAGGGCATTGGCTGGGGCGTCCTTGTCCCAGGCGCTTCCCGAATCGTCAAAGGCCGGGGCCTCGAACTGCCGATTCGAGAGTGTCGGGGTCACCCTAGCAGCGCTCCCCGTGCCTGTCCAGCAGGGTTTCCCGCTCGCGGGATCTTTGGGATGGACGGAGACGGCGACCTCTGACACAATTCGGGGCCGGTGGGGACCAAGGAGGGGCTCCGTTGAACGGCGAGGAGGCCAGCGGCATGCCAACGGTGCGCCAAGACCCGTCTCAAAGGCCTGGGCCCAAGGGCTGGCCGAGGGTTGCGACGGCGGGGGAACGCCTCAGCCCGGAAGTCGCCGGCGCACTCTCGGTCGTCGTGCCGGCGAAGAACGAGGCGGCAAGCCTGCCCCAGTTGGTCGACGAGATCGCGCGGGCGCTCCGCCCCCTCACGAACTTGCGCGACGACGGACCGACGCTGGGCGGGTTCGAGCTCATCGTGGTGGACGACGGCTCGACCGACGACACCCCAGCCGTCTTGAAACAACTGGCGGCGCGCTACCCCGAGCTACAGCCGATTCGCCTGGCGCGGAACGTGGGGCAATCGGCGGCGACGGCCGCCGGCTTCCGCGCAGCGCGCGGCGAGTGGATCGCCACGCTCGACGCCGACCTCCAGAACGACCCGGCCGACCTGGCCCCGTTGTGGGACGCGCTGCCAGGTCACGACGGGGTGCTTGGCTGGCGGATCAAGCGAGAGGACATCTGGTCGAAGCGGGTCATCAGCCGTTGGGCGAACCGCGTCCGCAACGCGGTGCTGGGGCAGTCGATTCGGGATACCGGCTGCTCCTTGCGCATTTTCTCCCGCGAGCTGGCCCTGCGCTTGCCGATGTTCCGCGGGTCGCATCGCTTCCTCGGCCCGCTCCTCCTGCGCGAAGGAGCGCGGCTGGCGCAGTTGCCGGTTGCGCACCGGCCGAGGCCGCACGGGAAGTCGCACTACAATCTCTGGAACCGATCGCTTCGGGTGGTCGTGGACCTCTTCGGCGTTGCCTGGCTGATGCGCCGGGATGTGCGGTACGAGGTGATCGACGACACCCCGGCCACCCCCTTCCCCTCGCCCACCTCAGTGCGGTCGGGCGCCGTCGCCGGCCGGGAGTTCTGAGCAATGGGACTCGAGACGCTCGACGCACAAGCCTGGGAAAAGGTCTGGGGCGGGATCGGCCTCCTGGGCCAGGGGGCTTTCACCGCACGTTTCCTGGTGCAGTGGCTGGCCTCGGAGCGGAAGCGCGAGACGGTGCTGCCGGTGGCGTTCTGGTGGTTCAGCCTCGCGGGGGGCCTGATCACCCTGACGTACGTCATCCACCTCGGGAGCCTGTCGCTGACGCTCGGCCAGGGCATGGGCCTGATCGTGTACGTGCGCAACCTAATGCTGGTCGGGAAGGCCAAACGCCGGGAGGCCAAGCGCCGCGAGCGAGCGGAAGCTCAACGGACGCGACGGATCGATGCACCCGAGGAGTCGGCGGCACGAGTGTGAGATGCGTGGTAATCCAGCAGGTCGCGCTGAAGTTGGAACTCCAACACTTCAGACAGTGCGAACAGAGCAGTCGCGGCCGGCCCTATTGCGACTCGCCCCCCTTGTTCTCGTCCAGGCCCGAATCGGTGGAGACAACTTACGACCTTGCCGCTGTCTCCGGCGCCAGCCCCAGCAACTGCTCGACCGCCAGCCCGATGTCCTGAGCGCGCATGAGGTGTTCGCCGACGAGGATGGCGGAGACACCGGCCTGCTCGAGCCGCTCGACGTCGTGGCGGGATCGGATGCCGCTCTCGCTGACGAGGAGGATCTCGGGCGGAATCTGATCGCGCAGGCGCAAGGTCAGATCGAGATCCGTGACGAACCGCTTCAGGTCGCGGTTGTTGACGCCGACCAGGTCGGCCCCCGCGGTGAGGACGCGCGGTAGGTTCGCCTCGTCGTGGAACTCGACCAGGGCTGCCATACCCAGGGCGCGCGCCCGGGCGAGGAGGTGCGCCAGCGCGTCGTCGTCGAGGATCTCGGCGATCAGGAGGATCGCATCAGCCCCGGCGAGGCGGGCCTCGACGACCTGGTACTCGTCGATGATGAAGTCCTTGCGCAGCAGTGGCAGTGCGATCGCGGCCCTGATGCGTGCGAGGTACGAGAGGTGCCCCTGGAAGTACGGCACGTCGGTCAGGACGCTCAAACAGGCAGCGCCGTGGTCCTGGTAAATCCGGGCGATCGCGATCGGGTCGAAGTCGGCCCGGATCACCTTGGCCGAGGGGCTGGCCTTCTTCACCTCGGCGATGAGCTGGATCGGCCCCGGGCCGGCCAGGGCCGCGCGAAAGTCGCGCACCGGAGGAGCGCCGGCCGCCTGGTCCTCCAGCTCTTGCAGCGGGATCCGCGCCCGCGCGGCGGCGACCTCGCGCCGCTTCGAAGCCACGATCTCGTCGAGGATCGATTCAGACATCGCCAATTTCCCTAAGTTTCTTGCTAGCACGCGACTTGTCGTATTTCATGCTGCTTATGGATTGCATCGTTTCGCACGGTTCTCCAAGGGCGTTGGCGGGCGGGACAGAATGCATTGAAGACCATCCACGGAGTCCACCCGACGCCTCTTGGTAAGCGATTCCTTCCTGACTATAGCCGGGATCGTCGGCGCAATTGAAGCGGACTTGCTCAAGACGGCCACGACAAGAATTCCTCGGCCGTGGAAACAGAGGAAGGCAGCAGGACCACGATCGGCTTGCAAAGGGGTCTCTCGACAAGGGTGACGGATCGACCCTTTCTCCCGCGCGGGCGTCCTCTGAGCCACCGCGGCTCCGCTTGGCGCGCCAAAGGGGACGTGCTTAGTGTGAGAAGTGATCACAATATATTAAATAAACATGATTTGTTAAATCATGAAGTCACAATAATATGCAAATACATGGACTCGCTCATTACTTAGTAGCAAGCCAATCCTGTAAATCTCTTTCGTATTTGGAGAAAACTGTTGAATGGCATTGAAGGCCAGCTATTCTCAATGTCACTATCGCGGCTCGGCGCAGTTCCTCGGTCCGGGCAACCGGTTCTTCTCTTAGGAGCGAGACATGCTGTCCAACGATGTTCGCCGACAGAGCGTTCCATTGCAGCGTTTCGCCTCGTTCGCAGTTTTTGGACTGATGTTTGTTGGTTTCTCGGTGGATAGTCGGGCCTGTCAGTGGCGGCGCCGGTGTTCTTGCCATCACGTCTCGGTTGCTTGGGTACCGTGCCGGCCGTACCCCATAAGCCCCTGCTCTGCAGCGGTTCCACAATGGGTCGCTGCGCCGCCATACGCCGCGCCAAAGGCCCCTGTCGCACCCGTGCTGCCGTCGGCACCAGCACCCTATGTTTTCCTCGCGCCGAATGGTAAACGCTACGTCGTCAGGGTCACGCACGAACCAGGAACCGAGGAGAAGCTGAGGCTCAAACTCGAAGATCGGCTGAAGACGTTGACAACGCTGGAGCGATCGATGACAGCGTCGGACTCCGACGGGTTCGTGGGAAATGACCGGAAGGCGGCAAAAACGTCGATCTCGCAAGCTGCTGCGGAACCACCCGCAACGCTTTCCGCGTTGCTCGCTTCCCTGCCCGACGATCAGTCAATGCTCCATCATGACCCGAAGATTACGGAGGATGCGGATTCCAACCGCGTTGCGGAAGAGGAGAGGAATGTCACGGTCACGGCCTTCCTCTTTGCGGTGAAATCCGAGTCGGACCATGACTTCCACCTGATTCTGGGGACCGATACCGACGCTTCGGCCGCGGATTACATGAACGCCGAGGTCTCCGGTCTACCCGACACCGGTCCCTCACGTGCCGCGCTGCGGTCCGTGCGCGACAAGTTCAAGAGCCAGTTTGCGGGGGCTCACATCGGCACGAGCTATCATCACTTCGACCCGCCTATTCCCGTGACGATCTCTGGCTCTCTCTTTTATGACATCGACCATGCTCCCGGTGTGGTCGGTCCGGCAGGCCAGCGACCCAAGACCTCCTGGGAGGTCCATCCGATCACCGACATCGAGATCGCGTCGAACTGAAGATGCGCGTCGGGAATGCTCGGTTGATGAACACCAGCGCGGGCCGGTTCTCGACCGGGGGCCAAATGGACCTCGTACCGCTGTCACACGCGGAACGGGCGAAATCCTCGGCTGAATTCAGCCAACGTCTTTTAGGTATTATCAAGACTAATAAATTATATAGATAATTTAGTGTAATAGGAGCCTAGGATGCTAGAGTTCGATCGCCTTCGGGCCTGAGTTTTCGGCGGTACCTCGGTGAACGAAGAGTCTGGAACGCGGGCGGATGGGGAGGCAAGAAGGACCGCCGATTACTCGACGCAGTACTTGGAGGACCTTGTCACCGAGTTTAACGCCCAGAAATTGGAGGTGGACCTGGATGATCCCAGGGTCAAACGGGCGACTGACCTCATCGAAGAGACGCTCAAAAAGAAGCGCCTCTGCTGGGCGGATGTGTTCATTATCGAGAGGGCGATTCTCAGGCTGCAGTCTCCCGACAGGCTACGGCGACGGGTTTGGAGTTTGCGGGACAAGTTTCGGGTCGTCATCGGCGAGCAGGCGTACGCTGTTTACGAACGGTCGGGCCCTCCCGACCCAAGCGATTTAAAGACCACGGCCGACGAGCTACGGTCAGACATCGACCAACTGCTCTCGGAATTTCACTGGCTCTACCTGACAACTCCCGTGCGAGAACGGGTGAGAAATCATCTGAGCAAGCGGATTGCAATCGGTATGATGGTAGCTTGCTCTACGACGAGGGGCACGGCGAGGAAGACGGGTATTCGAACTGGGTCAAGAACGAGTCGGACTTCCATCGCCTCTGAACAATGATTGAACGCTCTCCCGCCGCACGATTGCGGTGGTCAAAGTGCCCGATGGAGATTTGAGTGGTCAGAAAAACAGAAATGCAATATAAAAGAACGCCAATAGAGTGGCGGGGAGAGGCGCTTCGTCCGCAACTCGTAGGAATTCTTCATGTTCATCCGGATCGGGTACGAGTTCGTCTTCCAGGTGGAAACTCCGTCTCTGATGCTGATGATGCTCGCGCTTCATCCCGATCGCGAGTACACCGTGCGCGAGCATGCCGGGATGATTGTGGAGCCATACGCCCCGGTCGAAGAATTTGCCGACAGCTTCGGCAACCGCTGCCGGCGAATCTTCGCGCAGGCGGGGCGACTGCGGCTCTGGGATGACATGGTCGTCGAGGATTCCGGTCAGGCTGACCCGGTCGTCCCGTGGGTCATACAGCACCCCGCACAGGAGTTGCCCCCGGAGACGCTGGTTTACTTGCTCGGTAGCCGCTATTGCGAGGTGGATCGGCTTTCGGACATCGCCTGGAGTCTGTTCGCAGGAACACCACTGGGTTGGGGGCGGGTACAGGCCGTCTGTGACTGGGTGCATCACAATGTGCGGTTCGATCACCAGTCCGCCCGCCCGACCAAGACGGCCTATGAGGTTTTCGTCGAGCGGACCGGCGTCTGCCGCGACTTCGCGCACCTGGCGCTGACGTTGTGCCGTTGCCTCTGCATCCCGGCCCGGTATGCGACCGGCTATCTCGGTGATATTGGCGTGCCGCCACAATCATGCCCGATGGACTTCAGCGGCTGGTTTGAGGTCTACCTCGGCGGCCGGTGGCACACGTTCGACGCCCGGCACAACGTCCCCCGGATCGGCCGCGTCCTGATGGCGCGGGGGCGCGACGCAGTCGACGTGGCCATGACAACCTCGTTCGGGAAAAACACGTTGGAGAGCTTCCGGGTCTGGACCGATGAGGTGATCCGGTAGAGCGACTGTTACACGGCTTGCGCAGGCCCAGCGCACAACGCTTACTTACGTTCTTGGGCGGGCAGCCGCGCGCCTCTCCGGTTCGCCGGCGGCGCTTGCGGAGCGACCGGGTTTTCCACCACCTTCCAGCCGGGACGCCTCTGCCCCTTAAACGTCCCGGGATCGAACGGCTTGTTTTCGTTGATCAGCGTGAATGTGTATTCTTTGGTGTCCTGCTCATTGGGGGCGAACAGCACGAGTTTGTCGGGAAGAAAGCTCACCTTGTTGAGCCAGATAAAAGCCTTGCTGAACGACTCCTGGTCGGTTTCGAGGCGCGGCATGACCCCGATCAGATAGACATCCTTGTTCTCATCAACGAGCGACAGGTCGTAGCGCGCCGTCAGCTCTGCGGCTCGCGTGTTGAAGAGGAACGGCAACGGCCCTTCGTCGAGGGCGCGTTTGCGCTGGTCTTTCGCGAGCGGGAACACGAAAATCTGCTGCGTCTCATACGCGTACTGCAATACATGGCTTCCAGTGCAGATGATCTCCTCGTGAGGAACGAGCGTGGGAGGCTTTTTCTGCTTGTCGACCTTCTTCAGCTCGAGGTAGGCCAGACTGGGGCTCTGCAGGGAGGCCCTTCCCCGGTACTCGGTATTCCCCCAGACTTTCGAGACGTCCAGGCGCACGAACCGAGCATCGATGGTCATCCTCCCCATGCTCTGCTTCTCCCAGGCACGGAGGATCGCATCCATCTGCTGGCGTTTCTTCGCCTCGGTGGCCACCGGTCGCGAGAGCGGCGATGTGGTCACCTGGCCAGGCACGACTGGCACGGCACCAAGGACGAGGGTCAAGACAATCAGACCATCCCGACAGCATCGCATGGACAACCTCTTCCTTGTGTTGGCCAGCCGACGGTCCACCTTGGGCGGGCACTATTCTCCAATAGATGCGAATGTGACGCGCGCGGAGCGTATCATAAGCAGTACATGACGACCAGAGCGACTTTCGCCGGCAGTGGCCGGTCGTGCATCAACGGCCGGCCATTTCTGTGGAAGCGCGGTGGGACGTGCCTACCCTACATTCTGCCGAACAGCCTTTTCCGTGTACCCCCGCAGTCACCCGTCACCGCGCAAGCGAGGCGCGTATCTGGACCGCCCGCGGAAAGCCGGGTAGAGTCAACACCCGTCCTGAGTACCGATCGCGCCGCCGGCAAGGAGATAACTCATGCCAATGCTCCGACTCGGGCTCACGATGCACTTCCCAACCGTGATCGTGGCTTCGATCAGCATCACATGGCCTTTGTTCGTAACCGGGTCCGCTCTGGGCCAAGACCGTGATACGAACCGCACTCTAGCACCGGCCGTTCCGGGAGTCGACGGAGCGCGTGAAGCCATGCGGCGTGAGGTTGAAGCCAGGGCCAGAGAGACCAGCGCCACGTTCGCGCGGCTCAAGGCCATTCCCGTTCCCGCGCCAGTACCTCAGCCTCAGCTCCAAGTCTTCGCGAGACCCCAGCCAGCCTTTCCGGCGGCTCGACCCGTGGTGATCGAAGAGGTTGAGTGGGCCACAGACGCAGACGACGACGAACCCGCGCAGCCCGTTGTTGTTTACACCGACCAGGCCTTCGACCTGTATGCCTTTGGCAGGGCCGACGGCGCTCTGGCCTGGCAGCTCCGCCTGGCCACGCAGCTCGAACAAGAAGTTGAACGAGTCGCCGTGGAACGACAACTCACGCCCGCACAAAAGGAAAAACTTCGACTGGCAGGCAAGGGCGACATCAAACGGCACGTCGACTGGATCGACGCCAAACGCAAGCAGTTTGAGACAGTTCGGAGGGACAGGCTCAAGGGCAGGGAGCTGCTGATCGAGCTACGAACGGTCGCCGGCAGCCGGTTTCAACCATGGATGGAAAGCTCGTTCTACGACAAGGTGCTCAAGAAAATCGAGCAGGACTGCAAGGCTGCCGACGACGATCCTGAGGCCTACAAACCCTTGCCCGGGAGCAAGCTCGACCTGCGCAAGGCTATGGAGCAGGCCAATGTCATCGTGCTCGCAAGCGATTTGAAGCTCCAGAGCCAGAGCGGCATCCCGAGCTTTTCCATTTGGTGCGCAACCGCCACCGTGACGCGCAGTCTCAGGGGAACCGTGGCGAACGGGCCCCTCTCGCTGAGCTCGATTCCGGTCTCACCCCCCGAGTCACTTCCCCCTCGAGGCGGAAGCACGGAATACCTTTTGTTCATCGATCGAAGCGAGGGCAACGGGATCAGCCTCCATCGGGTGATCAAAATGCTGCGGTCCACCGACGAGAACAGACGCTTCGTCGGGGAGCTCCTGAACCGGTAGCGTTGCCCACCCGAGGAACCGAATCAGGATGATGGTTGTCGATCTTCACGGGTCGTGGCGAAGCGCTTTGTCAAAAGCGACCGACGCCGTGCAACCACGACTCGAATGCCTCAAATCCCCTCCGGCCAGCGGCGGGTCTCCACGAGTGATTCGCCCGTTTCGAGCAGACTCTTGAGGCTCGCGAGGATGTGCGGCCAGCCGTTCGATACTCCTTCGATGAGCTTGGAGCCGGGTTTCTCGATCTCGTGGATGATGGTGAGCTTGACCGACTCGCCCAGTTTTTCCAGCTCGCAGGTCATGCGCGAATCGCCTTCCTCGCGCAACTCGGGCTTGAATTCCTTGCGCCACGACAGGACGAACCGGCGGCCTGGCTCGATCTCGAGAACCTCGCCGCTGTCGCCGACGCGCCCGTCCGGAATCATCAGTTTCCAGGACGCGCCGGGCGTCCATTCGCAGTCCTGCCATACTTCGTACCAATACTGGCGCGTGAACTCCGGGTCGATCAGCGCTTGCCACAGCTTCTCCGGCGTCGTGCGGATGTAAGTGACGTAGACGAATCGCGAATCAGCCATCGGATTCTCCTTCCAGCTTCTTCTTGAGTTCGGCGAGCGCACGCAAACGCCCCCGCTCGAATTTGCCGATCCAGCGCTCGGCGATCTCGTGGATCGGCACCGGGTTGAGATAGTGCAACTTCTCGCGACCGTGCCGGATCGTAACGACGAGCGATGCTTCTTCCAGCACCTTGAGATGCTTCGTCACGGCCTGGCGACTCATGTCCAGGTGTTCGCAAAGCTGACCTAGAGTTTGCCCGTTCTCGGCGTGCAAACGGTCAAGTAGCAATCGGCGGCCAGGGTCGGCCAGTGCTTTGAACACCTTGTCGACGTCGGCATCCATCGCTCTATTATGCAACCGTTCGGTTGCATGTCAAGCATGGCTGGCGGTCTGGAGGCGCGAAACCCCTCGTGCGTTGGCAAAACGGGCGGTGTCACAGCACAATCACAGCAAGTCGGGCACGAACGGATCCGTAACGGCTCGACGTCTGACCAGCGTGTTGGACGATCTCATAGCCAAGGCGATGATGGCCGGTTATTCTCGATCTGGTGTATGGAGGGCCGCGGGAGCGCCATTGCGTATGCCGGGGCGACTGGAAACGTTTCTTGCAGACGGAGGGCTGAGATGACCATCTCTTCGAGGACACCCGACGGCCAGCCCAACCACTGTTCAGTGTGTGGCTTTGACCTTGAGATCGATCCGTCGTTGCCGTCTAACGATGCCCCGTGTCCCCGTTGCGGCCATCTGCTCTGGTTCACCTGGGAAGACATCGGCGATGCCCAGGTCATCAAACTCTCGGGTAATTTGCTCGATGCCGCATTGGTGGGCCCGCTTTTTGCTTCCCTGGAACGGCGGCCGGGCGGGTGCTTTGTGTTTGATTTCGCTGACGCGCAATACGTCGCCAGTCAGATTCTCGGCAAGCTGATCGACCTGAAAAGAAAAGTACAACTGACCCACGGGAAGCTGCAACTTCAGAACCTGCACCCGGATTTGCGAGAGATTTTTCGAATGACCCGCCTAGACCAGGTGTTTGACATCGAGCACTGAGATACCGATTCCTTCAGGTGGACAACCGTTTCACTCACGCAGTTCGCACGGCACCAGCTTCGCGGGGTCCAGGACCACGTGCTTGATCCGCCGGCGTTTCCACGTATAGACCACGTGGACCCGGTCATCGGCGCCCTGGATCACGGCAGGGTAGGAAAATTCCCCGGGCTCGGTCTCGAGCACCGGTCCGGCTTTCCACGCCTTGCCATCCTCCGAGAGCGCAACGTTTAGCGGGCTCCGGCCCCGGCGCGTGTGGTTGTAGACTAAAAGCGCCCGGCCGTCCTTCAGGGTGACCGCGTCGGTCCCGCTGTTGGGGTTGGGCAGGCCCGTCGCCGTCAGCGGCCCCCAGGTCGCACCGCCGTCCTCGGACCACGACTCGACGATGCGTCCCTGCTGGCTGCGGCAGAGGATCTGGAGGCGGTTCCCGGGGTGGAAGAGGACGGATGGCTGGATGACGCCGAACGTGGTCCCGTCAGCCGCAGGCGCGGTTTTCGTCCACGTTGCGCCGGCGTCGGTCGTGCGCTCGAGGTGGACGCGCCAGCCGTCGTCCTCGGTGCTGGAGGGGCAAAGGAGCGCGCCGTCCGGAAGTCGGACAGGCTTGTTCTTGATCGGACCGAGGATGCCATCGGGCAGCCGCTTCGGCGGCGACCACGAGCGTCCGCTGTCCGCCGAGTTCATCAGCAATCCCCACCAGGCCTTGGGCGACGGTCCGACCTTGTAGAAGAGCTGCAGGGGACCATTCTCGGTCTGGAACAGGACCGGGTTCCAGCAAGGAAAGCGCTGGCCGCCTTCTTGCCGGCCTTCGGCCACTTCAACCGGTCGCGACCAGCCCTGAGCATCGCGGCGAGCAACCCAGATGCCGACGTCAGGTTTACCTTCGTCGGTCCCCCCGAACCAGGCGGCGACGAGCCCACCAGGCGTCTCGGCGATCGTCGAGGCATGACACGAGGCGAACGGGGCCTCCGTAAAGACGAACTCGGCCTTGATTAGGGCGCTTGTACCTTCACTCTCAGCAGGGGCCGCCCCCATGATCGCGCCGGCGACCACAAGGGCCAGCGCTCGGAGCGTTCGCGTCGTGTGTAACGTCGCCATCCGGAGCCTCTCCTCGCGCCTGAATTGCCGGGCTTGTGGCGTAACGACTGAGCACAGCGGGTTTGCAGGGCCGGCAAACGGGATACCCTCGTCGCGTCCGGCGGTCGACCCGGCTCCCGCGTCGTCGGCCGCGCCTCAGGGTTTGCCCTGGTTTGTATTCTGCTCTTCGTCGTATTCCGCCCGCAGCTTGTTGATTGCCTGTGTGTTCCGCTGTTTCTGGATGTCCACGCCCCCGTAATTGCGTTTCATGCTCCCTGGTTTGGACGTCCGTTCGGGGCTCGCGGTCAGGAGAAATTCTCCACCGTGCTTCTGGATCTGTCGCGCGTGCGTCGTGCAGAGCCTGGTCTCGGGCACGGCCTCGACCCGCTCGGGATCGATCAACTCATCGCAAATCTCACACGGCCTGGTCTTTCCGGACATGGATGTCGACCTCCTCAAGATTGCGAACCGCCGACTTCCGAGGCGCGCAAGACAAAGCCCCGGCCGTGCAAGGGTCAGCACAGCGGGGCTACCAAAGTGGAGAGACGGCTTCGGTCTCAATCCGCAGTTATTCTGTGGGAACTCTATAAGGAACAGGCCCCGAAGTCAAGCGCTCTGATCCGAGCAGCCCGAGTCCGCCAACGCTCGGGGTTCTCCGGCTCACTTATCGAGCGAAAGGATCTCCACCTTCCGGAACTCCACCGGGTGGCTCTCGGCCTGGAGCGCGATGTACCCTTCGCCGATCATCACGTCCCCGTTGCGGATCAGCTTGCGGGCGTCGGCGTCCTTCTCGTCGAACTGGGGCTTCTCGTATTCGAGCACGGTCTCGCCGTTAATGATGTGCTTGATCTTACCGTTGCCGTGGACCTCGACCTCGGCCGTGACCCACTGGTCGCCGTGGTAGGTCTGGGACCGCGAATCGGTGCAATGTTGCGTGATGAGCTTGCCCCCCATCACGATGTGCGTGCCGGGCGTGCACACGTTGCCCGTGGGTCGCGTCTTCTTGCCATCGCCGCCGAGGAACTGAACCTCGACCGAGACCGGGAACTCCTGGTCCTTGCGCAGGGTCTCGGGGGCCTGGCAGTGGATCATCACGCCGCTGTTGCGGTACGCCCACCCCGGGCCGCCGGGGCACTGGTCGCCGACGAAGCGGTACTCGATGCGCAGCCGGTAGTTCGCGTACTTCTGCTGCGAGAACAGGTGCCCGAACTTACCGTCGAACTTGGGGTATCGGTCGTAGCCGACCTTCAGGATCCCGTCTTCCACGCGAAACGTGTTCGCGTAGTTCTCCCCCGCCGCGTAGCCCGTGATCTTGGGCGTCCAGCCCTCGAGGTTCTTGCCGTTGAACAGGCTGACCCATTTGCCATTGTCCTGCGCCGAGGCGTCGCGACCGCCCGGGAGCGTTGGAGCAACATTGATGAAAATCGACAACAACAGAACATACAGACACTTAATCTTCATGGTCGTCCGCTCCCAAGAGATGTCGACGCGGGGCTCCAGGGCGATCTCCAGCGGGCCGCCCGGTCGTGATCGTGGCTCTTGAGGATAATGATACGCCGGCTCAATGGCCAGCAAGTAACCCTCGTCGTGGCCCGGCCAGCTCGTTTTCAGAGCGTGAACCGCGCTCGACACCGCAACGGCGAGCCCCGGTAAGACACCGTCGTCGCTCGGATGCTGCGGGACCTGAGGAAGCGCTCAGCCGGTCAGGCCCGACAGCACTCCCTCGCCGCAATAGTCAGGGTTGCCGAACTGTTTGATCGGGTGGCCAACCGCATGCGCGAGGGACATCCAGAGTCGGTTGTGAGGCAAGGCGGCGTATTTGAGCGACCGTCCCATGCGGAAGTCGAAACCTTTGCCGACCAGCACGAACGGGATGTTGTCCAGCGTGTGCGAGTTCCCCTTGCCCAGCTCGTTAGTCCAGATGACCAGCGTGTTGTCGAGCAGGCTGCCGCTGCCCCCCGGCTCCGGGGTCTCGGCCAGGCGCTTGGCGAGGTAGGCGACCTGCTCGCAGTACCATTGGTTGATGCGTGTGAGCTTCTTCTGGGCGTCCACGTCCGTGTCGGGCTTGTGCGAGACGTCGTGGTGCCTGGCCTCCACGCCGAGCCAGCGCAGCGTCTCGTCACCCGCCGAGTGGGAGTATTGCAGCGTCGCCACCCGGGCGAAGTCCGCGGCGAAGCTGTTGACCAGCAGGTCGATCTGCATCTTGCTGAGCTTCGGCATGTTGTCGTCGACCGACTTCACCCCCGGCTCGAATGCGGGTGCCGGCTGGTCGGTCGTTTCGCCCTTGGCCTCCCGGAGATCTTTCTCGAACTCGCGGACGAACGTGGCGTGCTCTTCCAGCAGACGCCGGTCCTCAGCGCCAACGACCGCGCTCACGGTGCGCAGGTCTTCCTGGAGGGGGTCGAGGATGCTTTTCACATTCTCCTGGTGTTTCATGCGGCTGTAGAGCCGGGCTAACATCTGGTAGGGATCAGTGACCGGCGCTAGCGGCTTGTTCGGCCCCGCGTAGACCATCCGCGTCCAGGTGTCAGCGCGTTCGGGCACGTTCACGCCAAACTCGAGCGAGCCGAAACGGGTGCGCGTCTCGGCGGACGCCTGGAGGAAATTCTTGATTTCTTGATCGATCGAGGGCCCGCGCGCCCACCCGGCGAAGTATTCGTCTCCCGACATCACGTTGCCGCGAAACAGCTCGATCCCCGTGAGTAGGCAGCCGATGCCGCGCATGTGGTTGTCCCCCTCGCCGCGGACCTTGTCGCTAATGCCATTGAGGATCAGGGTGCGGTCGCGAAACGGCTCCAGCGGCTGGAGGCTCTCCTTCAGTGTGAACTGCGATCCCTCCTGATCGGGCCAAAACGTGGTGGGGACGACGCCGTTCGGGCTGAACAGGATGACCAGGCGCTGCTTGCGGCGGGCTTGGTTGGCAAAGCCGACGCCCGGCAAGTTGAGCACAAACGGCAAAGCCGCCGCGCCCAGGCCCAGATCGCGAAGGAACCCGCGTCGGCTCTTGCTTCGGTCCACGGCAATGCTCCCGGAGGAAGAAAGGAAAACCTACGGTGTCATGGTGGTCAGCGCCCGCTGCCGATCTTTCAGCGCGGACGTCGTCGCGATTTCAATCAAGAGCTTGCGAATGTGGAAATTATTGCGCGCGAAGGACTGCCGCAGGGTCGGGAGGGCGTGGGGGCCGAACGCCTGCACCGGCGCCTTCACGGTGTGCCGGAACAGCTTCTCGACGAACGCCGCGTGCGTCTCCTCGCTGCTGGCCAGGAACGTTGCCAGGGCCCGCGCGCCGTCGAATGCTACCGGGTCCCCGGCGCGGGCCAGGTACGAGCCCTTGGCGTCGATCGTGCGCCCGTTCTCCTGGTCGCGGTAGCGGCCGATCGCGTCGAAGTGCTCCAGGGCATACCCCAGGGGGTTGATCAGCTCGTGACACGACTGACATGCCTGCGGCTTGGTCTGGAGCTCCACGCGCTGGCGGGTCGTGAGGTCGGGGTGGAGCGAGACCGGCAGCGGCACGAACGCGTCGGGCGGCGGCCGTAACGAGCGCCCGAGAACGTTGCGGACGAGAAACACACCGCGGTGAACCGGCGAGCTCGTTTCGGCGTTGGCGAACGCCGCCATCAGGTACGGGTGGGAGACCAACCCCGCGCGCCGACAGGCGTCCACCACGACCTTCTGAAAGGGGGCGTCAGCCGGGAGACCGGCACCGTAAACCTGAGCCAGCCGGCCGTTCAGGTAGAGCTCGTCGCCGAGCAGGAGACGGCGGAAATCTGACGCATCGCCGTCGATCACCTCGTCCAGGAAGAGCTCGAGCGAGGTGCGTAAGTCAGAGGCGACGTCCTCGTTAAACCCGGGAAACTGTGCCTTGGACTTGGCCAGGTCGGGGGGTCGGTCCACCTTCAGCCATTGCAGGAAGAACTCGCGGAGCTTCTGCCTCGCCCGGGGGTCGGCCGCCATGCGACGGGCCTGGAGGGCGACTTGCTCCGTGTTGGCCAGCCGCCCATCGGCCGCCGCCTGGAGGAGTTCCGCGTCGGGCAGCGAATCCCAGAGCGCGAACGCGAGCCGGGACGCGACGGCATACGCATCATTGCCGCCAATCTCCTGGTAGAGAAACCGGGGCGACTTCAGGACGAGGAGCACGGCCCGCTGAACCGCGGCGCCGGGGTCGGGAGTGCCTTCAAACGACCGGTCGAGGTACAGTCGCTTCTGCTCGTCGGTCAAGGGACGCCGGAACGCGCGTTCGGCGAACTGCCGGCAGAACTCCTTAAGGCGCGGGGCGTGCTCGGGCGCTGGGTCGCCGATCCCGGTCAGGTCCCCCAGGTGCGTCGCGACATAGCCGGCCGCCTCGATCGCCGCATCGGTCGTGGCCTGTTCCCACGCCTTCGAGATCGACGTGCCGCGCTCGAACCCCGCGCTGCGGTCGTCGGGCGGGAAGGGGGTCTCCGGGACGAACGTTTCGGGCGCGGGAAGCGGCGAGAGGTACCGAGTCGGGATCGTTTCCACCACGTGGTGCGGGCGCTTCCACGCGAGCGTGATGGTCGCCGTCGCGTTCGAGTCTTTGCCTTCCTTCTTTTTCGCGGTCGACGGCTCCAGGCTCGTCTTCCGGAACAGCAGCCGCAGCGCGTAGGGCCGGCCCGCCAGCAACCGGATCGACCTGCGATACTCGGTCTCGCTGCCCGACTTGACCCAGGCGTCGATGAGGGGACGCTTGGCGTCGTTGAGCAGAAAGCTCACGGCATGCTCGCTGCGGACGATGAGCTCGTACTCGCCGCTCTCGGGGGGGAGCAGCGAGCCGTCCCACTTGATCATGAACGTCCTGGGCTCGATCGTCTTCGGCTCGGGGCTCGACCAGCCGAAATCGAACCGAACCTCGGGATCCAGCCGCTGGATGACGAGCTTGTTTTCGCCGTCCGACTTGGTCGTGTAATAATCTGCGAGCAGCCCGCGCTTGTCGTCGTAGACACGGGGCCTGACGAAGCTCGCGATCAGGTCCGACACCGTGCTCCGGTACTGGCCCACGGTCAGGCGCGTCACGCCGAGCCGCGGCGTGTTGAGCCGCGCCGGCGCGGCTTTGGAGTAGAACGCTTCGCGGATGTAGGCGGCGACCTTGTCGACCTCGTCCCCCTGCCAATCTCCCGGCGCGTCGGCCGGCATCGACCGGGCGATGAACCGCGCGAGCTGCGCCACCGATCGGTTCCCTGCGAGCGGCTGCGGGTACTCTTGCGGCGTCCCCTCGCCTTGTGCCCCGTGGCACGACGCGCAACGCTTCGCGTAAATCTGCTCTCCCGTCTCTCCCGCCCAGAGACAGGCGGGAAGCAAGACGACCGCACACAATACGGTCCCTACGCGCCCCAGAACGATTGCAGAGTTGCCCGCGCGCGGCCTTCCGCTTGCTGGGTGGCACGCCCGGATTGGTCAACTGGCGACGCTGCCGCTGTCGCGACGTGAGAGACCAAAAACAGCGTCCGGTGGTTGTGTCGCTGCGCACAGCAATCATCCCGAAGGGCCGGCCTCGAATGATCGGTGAATATTCATTGACTGCCCGACAGGCCTATCCAGGCTGCCCTTACCTGTGGCAAGTGGCACGCTCTGTTGCTGGGCCTAGCGTAGTCGTTGCCCAACCGAGACTGCAAGACAAAAGCTGCAAGGGCTCATTGAATATTCAACGTTTACTCGGCCGGCGCGCGCACGCTATACTTGCCGAAGGGTGTGGGAACGAGCGCGGAGAAGTAAGGACAATCACAGCCATGTCGGCGGCCACGATCCTCGAAGTCGCACGCAAGGCCGGTGTCTCGGCCGGCACGGTGAGCCGTGTGCTCAACGGCCACCCGGCGGTTTCCGCCGAGAACCAGGAGCGCGTGCGCCGCGCGATCACCGCGCTCGACTACGCGCCGCGCCAGCGCAAGGCGTCGATGACCGACGTCAACCCGCTCGAACACAAAACCCTTCTGCTCCTGATGCTGGGTATGCAACGTTCGTTGGCGACGCTCCCGGTCATTGCCGCGGCGATGGATGGCGTGGAGCAAGCCGCCGGCCTGGCGAGGGCAAACCTCCTGGTTGCGAACGTCCCCGCCGCCGACCACGTTCCCGACGTCCTCTTGCGCCAGCGCATCGACGGCGTGATCCTGAAAGGCGCGCTCCAGGGGAACCTGGCCGCCCATGCCCATCCGGGCCTGATCAAACGCCTCAAGGACCTGCCGACGGTCTGGGTCCTTGGCCGCCCCGAGGGCTGCTGGGGTGACGTCGTGCGGGTGAACGACGTGCTCGTCGGCCAGCTCGCCGCCGAATACCTGACCGGTCGGGGGCACAAGCAGCTTGCCTTCGTGAGTGCCAAACCGTCCCACTCGTCGCTCATGAGAAGGCAGGCGGGGTTCACCTTCTTTGCCGAGCGGCTGGGTGCCTCGGTAAGGGCCTACCTGGGCCAGGATGAGGTATGGCGGTTTCCTTCACCGGCGGTCGACGACGTCGCGCTCGTGCAGGACCTGGTCGATCGCGTCTTGCGTGAGAAGCTCCGGCCTACCGCCGTCTTCGCCCCCGACGACAGCGTCGGTGCGATGGCGGCCCGGGCCCTGGCTGCGCGGGGCTTGCAGGCCGGCCGCGACATCAGCCTGATGGCCTGCAACAACGAGCGCCCCTTGCTGATGGGCGTCTACCCCGCCTTGACGACGCTCGACGTTCATGCACACGAGATCGGCGCTCTCGCCGTCGACCAGCTCGCGTGGCGGATCGCGCACCCCGACCGGCCCTGTGTGGAGCTTGCCGTCGAGCCCACGCTCGTCGAGGGGGAATCGGTCGCGCGCCTTTGACCGACGATCATTGAGTCAAGCGGAGCCGGAGCTGCCCTCCAAGAGGTCGACGTACGCCCCCTCCACCAGTTGATCGTTCACGATTCCGAGCTGCTCCATGAGCCTCGCGGCGATGGCGACCCCGTCGCGTTCCGGTTGGTCGGGTCGGAGTACGACCTCCAGCTCCAGGAACGCGCCCAAGCCCTTGACCTGGTCGAGGTGTACACGCGTTTGACCGACCCGGTACACCCAGCGCCGTTTTTGTACGACGCCGATCGGCTCAAGCACCGCCGTAAGGATCGCCCGGAGCGCGGCCGGATCGGACGTGGGGGCGATCAGGTAGTTCGAAGGCTTGGGACCGGTGCTATCCGCCCGGTGGTAGAGGATCAGTTCGGCGTGCTCCGCTCCCAGAATGCGGAGCTTCAGCCGCCCATTGGCCGTGGCGAAGAAGAGGTCCTCCTGGTCCAGGACCTCGACCGGGCCGTCGCCGAGCGACTCGACGACGGCCCGGAGTCGGCCGAGGTCGGGCACGCGCGCTTTGATCTCGATGTTCGTCGGCATGACCTGCGCACAAATCCATGTCGGTTGGGCAAGAGGGCGCCCCGGAGTGAAACACCCACCGGCAGATTATCCGCCAAGGCCAGGGAGAACGACCCGGCTGTTGAGATTTGTGCCTCACTCGTCGAGAATGCGGGTCCCCTGCGTACTTGCTCCGGCCCACGAGGAGTCACGGGAATGAGTGGTCGAATCTCGCTGGTCGCGGTCGTTCTGGCCTCGGTGTTCGTGCCCGGTCTCGCCGCTGATCTGCCACCCCGGAAACTCTCGGCGCTCATCGTGGACGGAATGAACAACCACGACTGGGAGCGATCGACCCGCATCCTCGCGTCCATCCTGCGGGAGAGCGGCCGGTTCACGGTGGATGTCGCCACCAGCCCGCCGGCCGGCGCACCCGCGGAGCGCTGGCAAGAATGGAAGCCGCCATTTGCCCGGTACGACGTGGTGATCATGAACTTCAACGGCGGGCACACCGACAACGGTCAACATTGGCCGCGGGCCCTGGAGCAGGACCTCGAAGACTACGTGCGCGGCGGAGGGGGGCTCGTCAGCTACCACGCGGCCAACAACTCCTTTCCCCGATGGCCGGCGTACAACCAGATGATCGGCCTCGGCTGGAGAGACAAAAGCTTCGGCCCTTCGCTCGTCGTGAGCGAGGACGGCAAGGTCGTCACGATCCCCCCGGGAACCGGACGTAACCCCGGGCACGGCCCCGAGCACGACTTCGCGATCACGGTGCGCGACCGCGAGCACCCGATCACCCGAGGGCTCCCCAGGAATTGGCTGCACCCGCACGAGCAACTGACCCACGGCCAGCACGGCCCTGCGCGGGATCTCAGCGTGCTTACCTACGCCTTCTCGAAGGACACGAAGGAGAACGAGGTGATGGACTGGGTCATCCCCTACGGCAAGGGGCGCGTCTACACGACGATGCTCGGGCACCTGTGGAAGGACGGCCCCGACACGGCCCTGCGGTGTGCGGGTTTCCAGACCTTGTTCGCGCGCGGGGCGGAGTGGGCCGCCACGGGTCGGGTGACTCAGCCTGTACCCGCAGACTTCCCCAGCGCATCGCACGCACGCCTCAGGCCGCCCGCCGAGACAGCCGCGCCGTAATCTGTGCTTCCCAACGGTTCCCCACGAGACCAAGATTCGCCATGGCCCACGACCTCACGCCGCCTGACCCAGCGGGGATTCTCGACCTGATCGAAGCGTTCCGCCGTTCCAAGACGATGTTCGCCGCCGTTTCTCTCGGCGTGTTCGACGCGCTGGCAGCGGGCCCGCAGTCTCTGTCCAACCTCGCCCCACAACTTGGAGCCAACCCCGACGCCCTGGAACGGCTGCTCGACGCCTGCGTTGGCCTCCAACTGCTCGCCAAGGGGGCGCACCACTACGAGAATACTCCCGCAGCCACCGCCTATCTGACGGCAACGAGTCCCCAACGCCTGACCGGGTACGTCAACTACTCCAACACGGTGCTCTGGAAGCTCTGGGCTCACCTCGAGGACGCCGTGCGCGAGGGAAGCCACCGCTGGCAGCAGGTCTACGGCTGGGACGGCCCGATCTTCGCCCATTTCTTCAACACCGAGGAGTCGAAGCGTGAGTTCCTGATGGGCATGCATGGCCTGGGCATGATGAGCTCGCCGCACGTCGCCGGCGCCTTCGACCTGAGCCGTTTCCGCCGTGTGGTCGATCTCGGCGGCGCGACCGGTCACCTGGCCCTCGCGGCCTGCCAGCGCTGGCCCGAGCTGAAAGGGGTCGTGTTCGACCTCGCGGCCGCCGTGCCCCTGGCCCGCGAGATCGTTGGCGCGTCGGACGTGGCCGACCGGGTTGAGGTCGTCGCCGGCGACTTCTTCACCGACCCCCTTCCCGAAGCCGACCTGTACGCGCTCGGGCGGATCCTCCACGACTGGTCCGACGACAAGATCGTCACGCTCTTGAGCAAGGTCTACGAAGCGCTTCCCCCCGGTGGCGCCTTGCTGATCGCGGAAAAGCTGCTCCTCGACGACAAGACCGGTCCGCGCTCGGCGCAGATGCAGTCGCTCAACATGCTCTGCTGCACCGAGGGGAAGGAGCGCACGCTCGCCGAGTACGAGACGTTGCTCCTGACGGCTGGTTTTGCGCACGTGATCGGCCGTCGTACGAACGCGCCCCTTGATGCCGTGCTGGCCGTGAAGGGGACGGAATCACAAGCGCGCCCCGTAACCCCGAATGGGGCGGTGAGTCATTAGAGAAGAAACGCTATCGCCGGGTGTGCAGCAGGGCCCAGAAGATAAGCACTCCCTGCATCGGCAGCCGCAACGCGTGGACGAGCGGCAGAAGGGGAAACAGCGCCTGGTGCTGGTAGACGTAAATATTCGCTGGGAACACCGCGATGAGCAGGGCGACCAGCCCCCATGCCGCCAGCCGGGAGAACTGCGGGACCAACAACAAAACGCCCAGCGCGATTTCGATCACACCGCTCAAGAGCACAAGCGAGCGATGAAACGGCAGGTAAGGCGGTATGATCTTCATATAGAAGTCAGTCGCCACGAAGTGACCGACCCCCCCAACGACAAACAGCGCAGCGAACAGCCACTTCCCGAGGGTCTTCCGGACCGTGCTCCGATTCGTCGACATCCAATCACTCCCTGGGTTTGCTCGATTCGTCTCGCGCCGCCAGGAAACCATTGTCGCGTTTGGTGCCACCGCGCAAAGGCGAAGCCCGAACCTCCATGGATTCCCACGTGTCGGAAGTTGGGGTTTGGACGTGAAAAGCCATGAGGGGTGCAGGAAGCAGGTCTGGCTCGACGCGAGGGGCCTCGTGGTACCGGAAGAGATAGTCCCGGCCACGGTCAAACGGGCGGAAGGCGGGAGTGCATCTTTCATCAAGGACTTTATGCGTCGGTCCAGAGGATTGCAAAGTCGCTGGCCGTCGCGGATTTTTTTGGGCTGTCGGTCGTGGCCATTCTGGGCCCGGAATGGGGCGGCCAGTCGTTAGCCAGGGGTGTCAACCCTTGAACGAACTCCGGCCGGGATGTCGTGCCTGATTGTGGGGGAGAACGGCAATCTTGCACGAGAGCCCAGTCGGAAGGATGCTGGTGGCATTGTGCCCGCTTGCCTTCCGCGCCGCGCCGTTGCAGAGAACCGCGGCGAATGACGTTGGTTTGTGGAGAGCGTGCTCGTGCCCGTCTTGAAGACCAACGCCGTCCGGCTGCTCGACCGTCTGGGGATCCGCTACGAGCTGCGCGAGTACGAGGTTGACCCTGACGACCTGGCCGCCGAAACGGTCGCCCACAAGGTCGGTCTCTCCCCCGAGCAGGTGTTCAAGACCCTGGTCGCGCGGGGGGACAAGCATGGCACCTGCCTGGCGGTCGTCCCCGGCAATAGTGCGCTCGACCTCAAGGCCCTGGCGCGGGCGACCGGCGACAAGAAGACCGACACCGTCCCGTTGAAGGAAGTCGAGCCGCTTACCGGCTACATCCGGGGCGGGGTGACCGCCCTCGCATGCAAGAAAGACTATCCGGTCTACCTGGATGAGACGGCCCAGTTGTTCGACTTTATCTCGATCTCGGCCGGAATGCGGGGTCTCCAGGTCCTGCTCTCCCCCGACGACTACGTGCGAGCTACACACGCCCGGTACGTGCCGATCGCCAAGGATAAGGAGTAGTCGCGGCCAGCCGCCGTCCCTGCCGGCACACCGCGACTCGACCTCATGAGCCACTTACCTGAGTTGGGATGAGATCAACGCAGGGGTCCGGGCTTTTCCCCCCCTCGATCCGTCAGGCGCACGGCGTGATCGCGGGGCCGTTCCTGTGGCCGATCGCGCCGTGGTGCCGTGGTTGAAGGCGCGACGAGCGACTTTAGGAACGCCTCAAGCGCCAGCCGCTCGGGCTCCGGCAGTCCGAAGTAACGCTGTTTGGGCAACTCAGCCTGACCCCCGTGCAGGGCGATTGCTTGCTCGAGGGTCTCGGCGCGGCCATCGTGCAGATAGGGTCCCGAGTCGCGCAGGCCCCAGAGCGGCGGAGTTCGCCACTCGCGGCGGGAGGGACCGCGGAAGGCAGGCTTGGCCCCCTGGAAGGCCAAGGGACCGTTGGGCATGATGCCGGTTGACATGTCTTCATCCGTATTCGAACCAGGCGTGAGCGATCCATAGGCGCCGTTGTCGCTGAGCTGCTCCCCCATGTCGTGCAAGAGCAGATCGCTATAGATCCCTTCGACACCCCCGAGCTCGGGCGCGTGGCACGTTGCGCAGCCGACGGCCTCGAACGTTGTGCGGCCCGACATCACGCGGAGCGCGTCTTCGGTGTGCTCGGGCCGGTGCAAGGTCGGCGCGGGGATGCTGCGCACGAAGGCGGTCAGTGCATCGCACTCGGCGCGCGTCAAGTCCAGACCCGGTGCGCGGTACGACGCGTCGCGCGGGTTGAGCGCCTGGGCGTGGCCGGGGACCTCGAGGCCGAGCTCCACGGCGCAGGCCGTCAGCACGAAGTCGTCGAGGGTCGCCGCCTGCGCCTTCCAGCCAAACCGGCCGATCCGTCCGTCGTCCAGCTGGCTGAGCCGCCCCTGGATGGCAGGATACCCAGGGTGACGCGTCGCGGCGGCAATCGCCAGCGCAATGTCGGGAATCGCGTCGATCAGTCCCGCGCCGAAGAGCGGCGATGGGTTACGCTGGGTGTGGATCAAGGTGAAGTCGCCGTGTTCAAACGGGAGCGGCGCAAGCGATCGGTTCACTCCGACACTGGCGGTCTGCTCTCGGGCAAACCGGGGGGAGAGCATGGGGCGATCGAACAGGAAGGCCATAGAGGGGTTGAGGAGTGGAATTCGCCACTGTTCGTGATCGCGGTTGGTTCCAAAGCGGGGGACGACAACGCTCGGCGCGGTGCGGAACCCCGCGTGCAGCGTAGAGAGCGGGGCACGATCTGGCGGCGCCCCCTTGGGACTGCGCTCGGGAAGCTGCTCGCCGCGCCTCTTGGCCATCTCAGCCGTTCGTTGTCTCTGCCTGAGGCGGCTGCTGAGGAAGGAGTTTCGGCCGCCCTCGTTATCGCCCGGGGTCACGACGGCGGAAAGAAGGTCGACATTCTTGCTGACCGGTCCGGCGCCACCCGTACCGCCGAGGTTGTGACAGGCGACGCAGGAGGTGTCGTTGTAGACCGGCCCGAGCCCGTCGCCGCCGTGCCGGCTCGGTGCGCGGGGGCTCCACTCCTTGAGGAAGAGTGTCTCCCCTCGCGCGACCAGGGCGTGCCGGGCGTCGCGCCCCAGCTCGTCCGCCGCCGCAATCCTGCCGGGGCTCCCCGCGGGAATAAAAGGCGACCCCAACCCGGCCACGATGCACACCGCACCGAACGCCTTGCTCCACATCCTCATCGCTGGCTCCTCCTTCGGAGAGACCGTGGAGATCGATCGCGGAACGTCGTTGAAATGCGCGTTCAGCCTATCAGGACGGAGTTGAAGATACAAAAGGGAATTTGCCCGAGACAACAAGAATGAAACGCACCGGGCCAACGCGCTGGTAGGGTCGGGTTCAACCACGAGCCGTTGACGGTTCTCCGTTCACGGGGAGAGGCTGATCCGCATCCCTGGAGGGTGCATTTCATGCACCCTACGAATTGATGATCTTACTTTTTCGACAATAATACAGTAATCGATCTAATAGTATATTAGTGGTTATGGTCTGAGCTACTTTCCATCGGTTACCGGGACCATGATCCGCTTGGGCGTGTCGTACACGATCAAGGCGCGGAACGATTCGTCCTTGGTGCGCGCCTGGTGGGGCACGCCCTTGGGAATTCGCAGGGTGTCGCCCGCCTTGAGCGTGACCCAGCGGTCGCCCATCAGGTGCTCGGAGGAACCCGAGATGACGTGGAGGTACTCGGCCGAGTTGGGGTGGATGTGCAGCACGTTCGTCTGGTGCGGGTTGAAGTGAACCAGGCCCATGGTCATCTCGGCGTGGGGGTCGATCTGGCCGTTCATCAGCCAGCGGATCCAGCCCCAGGGGTAGTTCTCGGGCTCGACCTTGTCGTAGGGCTGGAGGCGCACCTCATCGCCGGCGGCGGCCGATAGCTCGGCCGTTGCGAGTACGGTGGCCATGCTGACAAAACTGGTGTTGAGGATCGCTCGGCGCGTCGGTCGTCGATTGGTGCGGCGCTGGGTCATGACGGCTTCTCTCGCGACAATCGGAATGCCGGTTCCGGGTACGCTCTGAGTCATACCCGAGCGTCCGCAGCCGGGCAAGGCGGCGGCGTGCTCGGGTATGATCGACTCGAAGTGCAGCCCGCGTTACGATGCGGACACCGGTACGCTCACGAACCCATCGCCCGGCACCGCCGTGCTGTTTCGAGGCGACACGCCCATCGCTCTTGAGGATGCCCACATGGACACCACAACCCTTGGCCGCACGGGCTTTGTCGTCTCCCGCGTTGGACTCGGTCTTGCCGCGCTGGGACGTCCCGGCTACATCAACCTGGGCCACTCGGCCGACCTGCGCGGCGAGCACGCCGTCCCGGTCATGGAAGCGCGGGCTCACGCCGTGCTGGACGCCGCGTGGGGGGCAGGCGTGCGCTACTTTGACGCCGCGCGGTCGTACGGCCGGGCCGAGGAGTTCCTGGCGCACTGGCTCGACGCGCGAGGGATCGACCCTGCCTCGGTCACGGTTGGGTCGAAGTGGGGTTATACCTACACCGCCGATTGGCGGGCCGACGCGGCCACGCACGAGGTCAAGGAGCACTCGCTGGCGAACCTGCGCAGGCAAACGCACGAGAGCAGAACGCTCCTGGGGACGCACCTCGACCTCTACCAGATCCACTCGGCCACGCTGGAGAGCGGCGTGCTCGCAGACCGTGAGGTCCTCGAAGAGCTGGCCCGCCTGCGCGCGGCAGGGTTGCGGATCGGCCTGTCGGTCAGCGGCCCGCGCCAGGGTGAGGCCATCCGGCGGGCGTTGGACGTCATTGTTGAGGGTGAGCGGGTGTTCGACTGCGTGCAGGCGACCTGGAACCTCCTTGAGCCATCGGCGGGTCCCGCCCTGGAGCAGGCCCACACGTTGGGCGTGGGGGTGATTGTCAAGGAAGCGCTCGCGAACGGACGTCTGACCGGGCGCAACGACGACCCGGCGTTTGCCGCCCGGCGGCGGCTGTTGGAGGAGCTTGCCGCACGGTCCGGCACGACGACCGACGCGCTGGCGCTGGCGGGTGTGCTCGCCCGTCCGTGGGTCGACGTTGTCCTCAGTGGCGCGGCGACCATCGATCAACTGCACTCGAACCTGGCGGCTCCGGCGGTGCGGTGGGACGAGCGGATTGAGGAGGCGGTTGGCTCCCTTGCGGAAACGCCGGAGGACTATTGGAGCATCCGGGCGAGATTGCCGTGGAATTGATCCCTGTAGGGCCGGCCATTGCCGGCCCCACTTGAATCAGAGTTCCCTTGCGGCGCAATATCGCTGCGCTTCCTCATAAGCGGACTGCAGGCGCACGAACTCGGCCTGACTACCGCCAATGTCGGGATGGACCGACTTCGACCGCGACCGATAGGCAGCTCGGACCTGCTCGCTGCTGAACGGCGGTGCGACCCCCAGAATGAACGCCCAACCGGGCAGCGCTGAGTGCGCGGTCGTCGGCTCCGGTTCCACCAGCTCGGTGTATATTTGCCCGACCGCGCTGCGAAACCCACCACCGCCGGGGAGCTCATCCGGATAAACCAACCAGCGAGCGAGTCGTAGCTCGTCGTCTCCGTCATCATCCAGCACCATGCGGGTCAGGTCACCGCGGCGAAAAGTTCGGTCGAGCCGCAGGGCCAGCAGCCGCTCCAGTGCGGCTTGAGGCGAGGGGTGGCCAGACTCCTGGCTCCAGAACAGCACATGGGCGGCTTCGACCAGCCGCCGAGCCGCGAGGTCGAGCTCTCGCGCTAGCTGAGCCGCGCCGACGTCGATCTGGCCCCGCCAGAAGGGAACGACCGTGATCTCCAGGAGTGTCATCAACTGCTCGGTACTCGGAGGGCGGTGTTCGAACGACGTGCGAGCCTCGTCCATACCCAGTCGCCGGCGCACGCGGGCGGCGATCCACCGGACCTCGTGTGTGTCGGGCTGGTCCGACGCGGGAATCTCGTTCTTCGGCCTGCGGTCGCCGTACAACAGCTCGGCGCCGACGTTGTAGGCGAAGGCCGCCAACCAGCGGTCCGCGTAGAGGCCGAGGTTGACCTGGCGCCCCTTGCCGCCACCGATCGTGGCCCGGAACCTGGCCTCGCCGTGCAGCTTGGGCAGCTCGGTGACCCCGCGAAGACGCTCTCGCTTCTTTCCGGAGCCGGAACGACTCACGGCCGTGAAACCCCGTCCGGGCGGGGCATCACTCCAGCTCCTCGAGCCAGACCCGGATCTCGTTGTCGTACTCGCTCGCGAGGTTCCCTTTGATGAGCTGGCGGTGGAAGCTCGCCGCCCCTTGATCGACCAGGTCGGCCGCCTCGGCGCTGGGGAATCGACGCGAGGGGTCGGGGGCGATCAAACCGCCGATCAGGCTCATGAGCAGGTCGTTGCAGACGACCTCCTCGGGGAGCACCTCCGGCAAGCGTCGCGGCAGGGTTTTCTTGGCCTCGAGGAGCTCCCAGCGGTCTTGCATGCCGGCAAACGGCGGAGCGCCGGCGAGCAGCTCGACGAGCACGTAGCCCAGGCTGGCCAGGTCGGAGCGCGGCGTGCCGGCATCGCCGTCGAGGATCTCGGGGGCGGCGTAGGTCGGGGTGAACGTCTGGGCGCGGGCGCCGTCCCCCCACGCGAAGGCCGAGCCGATGTCGACCAGCTTCGCGTTGCCCGTGCGCTTGAGCATGACGTTCGAAGGCTTGATGTCACCGTGGACGATCCCCTCGCGGTGGAGGGCCGAGAGCGCGGTAAGACAGTCGCGCAGCACCGCGATGGCCACGCCCGGCTTGAGCCGTGGCTGCGTCGAGCCGGTGGTGACGATGACATCATTAAGATAGGCCCAGCGCTCGTCGTTGACCCGCTCGCGGGCGCGCTGGAGCATCTCGGTCGTGAGCAGGCGCAGAAGGTCGTAACCGTCGACCCACTCCATTTCCATGAGCCGGATGCCGTCGAGCGCCACGAAGTTGTGGACGTCGATCAGGTTGTCCTGCTGGATCTGGGCCACGCGCAGGGCGACCTCGGCCATCTGCGCCATGGCTTCGTCGTACTCCGGAGCATTGCCGTAACGCTCGGGGGAGAACACTTTCAGGGCCACGGGGAGACGGAACCGGTCGGCCCCGATGCGCTCGGACAGAAAAACGATCCCCTGCCCTCCCGAGCCGAGCCGGCGCAGTACATGGTGGCTTTCGAGCCAATCGAAGCGGGGCTCGTCCAGCAGCCTCTCGTAGCGGCCGAGTACCTCCTGAGGCAGACAGGCGAGGCCAGTCCGCGTGAGGATCATCGACTCCCTTCCGTCGTAGGAGCTGATGGTCGTGTCTGACATGTTCTCGCTCGCCAGAGAGAGACGCCCCCCTCGCCTCCGAATTCGGAGGCGATCCGTGGTCCCCGCTCGTCCGCAAGGTGCAGGGGGAGGGCGTGCAAAGACGGACCTGTTTGCCCGGGACCGCCCGCGTCCTCTGAGGTCGACCCGAAGCAGGCAAGTCCGCTGAGGCGTTTTATTTTACCAGAAAACAGGTGAGCGGCCTATGCGAGTCTTGCCGTGGCAATCAGCCTCTTAACCGTGGGTCGCCGGTGTGCCGTTAACCCCCACCTCACGTCCCGGAAGCTGATGGATGAACAGGACTTCGGAATCGAGTCGCGTACGGGCCAGCTCGCAGAGATGCTGGTGATGGGTGAACACGATCACCTGGGTTTTACGCGATAGTGCGCCCAGCACGTCGAGCGTTGCCCCGGAGCGCGCGTCGTCGAACTGGATCAGAATGTCGTCGACGATGAGGGGCGCAGGGTCGGTTGGGTCGACGGCCGACTCGATGCTGGCCAGCCGCAGGGCGAGATAGAGCTGGTCGGCCGTGCCGAGGCTCATTCCCTCGATCCCCACGGGCGTCCCCGCGTCGGGGCGGGTGCCGAGGAGGACGGGCTCATCGCGGTCGTCGTAGTCGACGGTCAGCCCGGCGAAGGAGCCGAGCGTCAATGCCGAGAACAGGCGCCCCGCACGGGCGAGCACAGGCCCCTGGCTCTTTTGGCGATAGCGCTCGATGCCCTCGCGCAAGAGGGTCGCGGCGAGCCGTAGCCGGGCGTACTGCTCGACGTCCTCCTTGATGCGCGCCTTCAGGCCCTCGGCTTCCTCCTCTTTCTCGGCAGCCAGAGCGCTGCCGTCCATCCGGGCGAGGATCGTCGACTCGCGACCGATGGCCTGGTCGCAATCCTCCTTCTCGCGCTCGAGGGTCTGGGCGGACTCGTCGAGCCGCGCGATCTCGACGTCGAGCTGGTCGGGATCGGCCGCCTCGGCTTCGGCGAGGAAAGCATCAAGCGGCTCGGGCCCAGCGAGCAGGCGCAGTTGCTGGTCGAGCGCGGCGAGCTGCTGCTCGGCCAGCCGCCGGCGCTCGGAGCGTTGTTCAAGCTCGGGGAGGTCGTCCTCGGACGCGCAACGGGCCTCGCGGCAAAGCGCGGCGAGGCAGCCTTTCATCTCCTGGATCGTCTTCTCGGCGTTGCGCAGAGTCTGCTCTTCCTGGTCGAGGAGCTCGGTCCGGTGTGCATGGCGCTGGGCAGCGCTGCGTGCGTTCTTGAGGCGCTCGCCCAGCTCGGCGGCGATTATCTCGGTTCCGGCCGCGGCAAGATCGGGGGCGACGCGCTCGGCGAGCGCCCGGGCGTCGGCGCCGAACTCGGTGGCCTCGCGCGCGATCGCTTCAATCCGCCGCCGGTTGTCCTGGGTCTTCGCGCGCTTGTCGGCCAGCTCGGCGAGGCGCACCAGCACAGCGTTCGCCTGTGCGGGGCTGGCGTCGGCCGCAAGGCCGAGCCGCTCCATCGCGCGCGCCCAGCGCTCTTGCCAGCGCTGGAGTGCAGCCTCGGCGACCTCGGCGCGCTCCTCCAGGGCAGGTTGCTCGGCCTCGCGCTCGGCCATGTCCTTCTGAAGCCGCTTCCGCGCGGAGGCGGCTTCCAGGATCGCTTCCAGAGCCGCCTCGGCATGTTCCAGGAGGTCGCTCAACGATTCCGCCGGCTTGGCCTCCGCACGTCCCAGGGCGTCGAGCGCGGCCCCGACGCTTCGGCGGTGTAGCGCGACGCGCTCCTCCTGGTGGGCGATCGCCTGGCGCTGTTCGTCGAGCGAATGGACCAAGGCCGCCAGCGTGGCCTGCTTGCGGGTCCAGGCCAGCATCTCGCGGGGCGAGAGGGGCGTGACCGACAGCGGAGCCCAGAGCGCTGACCAGCGCGTGTCGAGTGTGCGCAGCCGCTCCTCGGCCAGTATCAGCCGTGCACGGTAGTCGTCCAGGGCCTGTGCATTTCGCTCGCGGTCGGCGAACAGTTTGGCCTTCTCGGCGACGCGCTGGGCCTCCCGGCGCAGGCGGTCCGCCAGCTTGTCGGCGTTGGCGACGGCCGGCTCAAAGGCATCAGCGGCCGGCTCAGACCAAGCAGCCCGCAGTTGTCGCCAGAGGGTCTCGCGCTGGTCACGGGCGGCGGTGAGATCGTCCTCGGTGGGCACTTCCCCTTCGAGCCGCAGGCGCGCGATGGCAGCCTCAACGTCACGGCCGTGTGCGTCGAGCTCATCTCTCCGTGCGGCGAGCGCATCACGATCGCGGCGGGCCTCCTCCTGTTCCGCGCGACAGCGCTCGATCGTCTCATCCGAGGGGACGGGCAGGCGCGGCAGGTCGTCGAGCGCTCCAGTCCAGAGACCCAGAGCCTCGAGTGCAGCCGCCGCCTGGCGCTCCCCCTTCTTGAGGGCCAGGCGCGCGGCGTCGAGTGCCTCGTCGAGGTTCGCCTTCTGGGCCTGTCCGACGGCCTTCTTGAGCGGTGCTGGGTCGCGCTCGTCGCCGAGCGCGGCCAGCTTTCGGGCGACCTCGCCTCGCTTGGCAGCGTGTTTCTCAAGCGCCTTTCTCGCCTCGTCGCGGGACTGGCGGACGGCCTGGCTGTCGGTCGCGAGATCCTGCACCTCAGCGCGGTCGGCCGCCGTCGGGGCCGCCCGGCCCTCCGTGGGGGTAGCGAGGTCGCGGAGGATCGCTTCGGCGTCAGCCTCGTGCTGCGCGGCCTCGACCCGCAGGCGCTCCTGCTCCCGGAGTGCCTGCTGGTGGACCCCGAGCCGGTCGCGCAGCGTCTCGATTTCGCTCGCGTGCGCCAGCACGGCCTCGGGGACCTTGATCGTTTCAAGCTCCCGGGCAAGCGCTCCACGTTTCTGGCGGGCCTCGCGCGCGGCGTTCTCGGTCGGCTTCAGCAGGGAGAGCGCTTCGCGGCGCTTCGTGGTGAAGTCGGCCGGCAGCAGGACGGCGTCGGCGACGGGATCGAGGTGCGCGAGGGCTTCCTTGCGCCGGGCAATCGGCTCAAGGGCATCGCGCACCCGCTTCCGCCGCCTCGCATCGCGCCGGGCTTCGGCGAGGGCGGTCTCGACGGCCTGCTTCCGGTCCTTCGCCTGCCGCAGAGCCTCGTCGTGGGCGACCCATTCGGAGCTGGGAAGCGAGGCTTCCTTGCGCTCGCGCGTGGCGGCGTCGAGGCGCGCGATATTAGCATTGATGAGCGGGTTCGAGCCGCCCCGTTTGAACAGGACCTCGCAGTCCTGCTCGAGCCGCTTTTGGATCGCCCCTAACCCCGCGAGCCCCGCCCCGGCGCTGAAGAGACTGGCCCCGAGGTCGCCCCGCCCCGCGACCAGCTCTTTCCCCCCCTGGATTAGTTCTCCATGATCGATCGCGTACCTCGTGGCGAACTCCTCGGGGACGATCCGGCCGAGGAACCGGGCCAGCGCGTCGTCTTCGAGCGGCGACCGATCCGGTTGTAGCAGCGTGTTCTTCGCCCCCTTGCGGCGGACGAAGGCGAACTCCTCGCCCCGCGCGTTGCGCAGGGTCATCCCGATGGCCATGTCCTTGTGCTTGTGCAGGAAGTTATCCGTTGAACGTACGTCGATTCCGCAAAGTGCCTGACGGATCGCCCGTAGTGCCGTCGACTTTCCCGCCTCGTTCGGGCCGAACACGACGTGCAAACCCTCGCGCCCGCCCGAGAGGTCGAGCGTGAGGTCGGTGAAGGAGCCGAAAGCGAGGAGGTCGATGCGGGCGATTTTCATGATGGATATTCAACCGTGGCGGCGATCGTTGACTTGGTCAGCGCAGTAACGATAGAACATACCTCACGCCGTCGAGCGTATCGTTTCACCCCTAATATCCCGCGTTCAACCGATTGAGCAACAGCGGCCCGACCTGGTCGAGTAGCTCCTTGAGGCGGTCGGGACCGTCGAGGCCTTCCATGAGCTCGGTGGGGAGCTTCTTCTTGAGGTCATCGAGTGCCTTCTCGCCCAGTTGCTTGAGGCGGTTCTCGTCCTGACGCAGCTCGTCGATCAGGCCGCGCAGCTCGGCCAGGGGGCCGTCGCTGGCAGCGTCCAGGTCGGCCAGGCCGGGGGGACGGGTGCGGGGTTGGACCTTTTCGACCCAGGCGCGGCCGTTGCTCGCCTCGATCGCGGCGCGACGGACCTCGCCCGTCCAGCGCGGCCAATCGGCGAGCAACCGGCCGTGCGCGGCACAGGCGCCGACCACCTCCACCCGGAGCGCCAGCAGGCGGTCGTCGCCCGCGGCGAGCAGGCCCTTCAATTGCCCGTCAAAGCGTTCGAGCACGACATCGCCGTCGGGGGCGTCCGAGGCGTCCACGCGGCAGACTTCCCAGCGCAGCACGTCCAACGCCTGGTGCTCTACCGTCGCCTGGCCGGAGTCGTCCACCGTGACGAGCGAGGCCCCCTTCGCCCCGGTCTCTCTCGCATGCCGTCCCTGAAGGTTGCCGGGGAAGACGATCCACGGTTCGCGCAGGAGCTCCTCGCGCTTGTGAATGTGGCCGAGCGCCCAGTAGTCGTACCCTTTCGCCCGCATTTCCCCTAACGAACAAGGGGCGTAGCGGGCGTGGTCTTCATATCCGCCCGCGCAGGTGTGCAAGAGGCCGATGTTGAACAGGCCCGGTATCGCGCCCGGGTAGCGGTCAACCAGGTTCGCGGTCACCGCGGCCGTCGCGTACCCTTGGCCGTGGAGCGCAACCGACCACTCGTCGAGCGTGAGCGTCTGCGGCCCCTGGGTCGAAAGCAGGACGACGTTCTCGGGCCACGAGAGGGACCGGGTCATCTTGTTCTCGGCGTCGTGGTTCCCCTGGATCACGTAGACCTTGATCCCCGCCTCGCGCAGGCGGGCCATCTGGCGGGTGAGGTACAGGCCCGTGTTGTAGTCGGTCCACTTGCCGTCGTAGAGGTCGCCGGCGATCAGAACGAACGCCACGCGCTCCTCGATCGCCAGCCGCACCAGGTTCTCGAGCGCTTGCCGCGTCGCGCGCCGGCACTCTTCGACGGGTGCGCCTTCATAGCGGTCCAAGCCCTTTTGCGGACTGTCGAGATGGATGTCGGCGGCGTGCAGGAACTTGAACATCGAAGACCCCCGGCCCGTCACGGCGGCACTAAACCTATGAATAGCATGACGGATTCGCGGCCAGGGTCAAGACGAAGAGTTTCACCACAGAGCACACAGAGATCACGGAGAGGAAGCCCGAGGGAGCGAGAAGCGAGCCGGAAAGATCAACCAGCAAGGCACGAAGACACAAAGGGAAGGCAATTAAGAAGAGATGTGGGTTATTGAGAACCTTTTTTGCCTTTTCTTGGTGTCTTTGTAGTTACTTGCGTCTCGCTTCCTCAGCCTTTCCCTCTGCGATCTGCGCGGTGAAATCCTTCTGTTCCCGGAGGCATTGCACCAGCGCGAGGGCGGCTTCGTCATGCCCGTCGAGGTCGAGGTGGGGGTCGTGCTTGATGTAGAGGTGTGCGTTGTCAGCGTCGCCGCGGCGTCGGAAGGCCGGGAAGAGGTCGATCATCGGACAGCCGAGTTGACGGCAGAAGTCGGCGAGGGCCACGGTCAGCGGGCTGGGATGCTCGCCGCCCGGCGGGGCGAAGCGGTCGCGCTCGTCGGGCGTGCGGGGGAGTACGTAATGCGACAGCACGCGCGTATGAGAGGGGACGAACAGCACCACGAACCGGATGCCCTGCTCGCGGCAGAGCGCGTGGGCCTCGCCGATCGCCCGTTTGGTTTCTTCCCAGCCTCGGGGGCTCTTGGCCAGCTCGTCGGCGTCGGGCCAGAGGTAGCGGCTATCGACGAGGCCGTCGCTCCGCCGGAAGAGCACGAGCTTGTCGTCGTACTTCGTCCCCCTGCGATGGAAGATGCGTGCCAGGCCCGCCACGATCGGGGAATAGGTCTCGTAAAGCTCCGTCCACGGTTTGAGCTGGGGCTTGTCGGGGTGCTCGCGTTTGGCGTAGCGCTCGGCGTCCTCGCAGTCGTTCCATTCGGTCACTTGCCAGACGACCGTGCGGGGATGGTACGCGAGCCCGAAGCGCTTCAAGACCACGAGCTCCTGCTGCGGGCCGTAGCCGAAGAGGCCGAGGTTGACCGCATTCGTGCCAAGCGCCTGGGCCGTCTTCCGTACGAACGTTGCTTCCTCGGGGACCTCGGCGGCCATCGTGACGGAGTCGCCCACGAAGACAACGTCGGCCTGGGTAATCCCGCGCGGGTTGCGGAAGCCGTGCTCGTCGGTGTCGAAGCGAACATTATGGCTGAACGGGTTCGCGCGCCCTTGGTAGGCGAAGCCCGGGCGAAACTTCCAGATCAGCTCCGGGTCGTGCTCGTGGGCCTCGTGTGGGAACTCCTGGCCGTAGTACCAGAAATGACGGCCCTGGACGGTCCAGGCGACATAGCCGACGTCGCAAACGGCGGCGGTCAGCACCAGGGCGCCGAGCGCGACACCGAGCCGCATGGCCAGGGCGCGGCGCATCCTGGGAGGAGCGGCGGCGACGGCCGCACTGACCAGCGCGACGAGCGCGGCGAGGATGCCGACCTCGAGGTCGAACACACGATAACAGCCGGCGTACGAACCGCGGGGATGGGTCAAGGGGATGACCCACCAGGCCAGCACGATCAGACTGAAAAGCGTGACGCGCCTGTCGCCGAGCCAGCGAGCGCAAGACCTGACGATTGGGCGAGGTCCGTTGTGCGGCATCGGTCCGCCTCCGTGCGGGAGCCCTGCCCCGGCGAGGCGCACCCTCTTCGGCAGCGCCACCGGGGCGGTCGGTGGGCCGTTGTTGTATTCCATTCCGTGCGGGCTGTCTACCCAGGAAGCCGGCTGGCAAGGCGATCGCGACGTTAGTGAACGACGACTGCCGGAGTAAGTTGGCTGGCACGCCCGGAGTCTTCGACGAGCGTGCCAACCGGGTCAGCCGTATTACACCCCGAGGATCCGCCGCGCGTCGGCGACGCCCGGCGCCGGGAAGCCGTGTTCGCTCGCAGTCACGCGGGCCAATGCGGCCAGGTGCCGCCAGCGGTAGGCCGAGCGGGTGCTGGCGAACTCCTCGGAGACGGTCCGGTAATACTTCTCGGCGTGGAGGGCGCCGTCTTCACTGATCGCGTAGCGGAGCAACAGGTCAAATGCCGGCCGGGCCGGGCGTTCGAGCTCGCCGTAGCGGGCCATGAGCGCACACGCGCGGGCCTGATCGTTGGCCTTGATGGCCGACTCGACCTCGGGCAGCAGAGCGTCGGGCGCGACGCCTCGCACGCTTTCGCGCTGCTCGGCGAAGGGGTACGGTTGGGCATTCAGGCCGCCCGTCTGACCGGCCGTATGATAGGCGCCGACGATCAGGCTGGCCAGGGTGTTGCGCCGATCACTGACGCGCGCGATATTGCGCCAGGCGTTGGCCGAGTCGGACGCGTGGACGCCCACCGAGGCGCCGTGGACGCTCCCTTTGGGTTTTGCGGCCGAGTCCGCTTGCCGGCGGCCGGGGTCGTGCAGCACGAGCTGGTTGGCGGCCAGCGAGATCGCCTCGCCGACGGTCTCGAGCGCGACCCCGTCGGCCAGGGCGGCCGCGACGGCGTCGGCGGCCTTTTCGCGATCCGAGGCGTAGACCGTCAGAGCCAGCTTCTCGACCCAGGCGTCGTCCGGCTGCTTTTCGCCCGGGGTGCGGCTCAGGAGCTTGTAGCGGTCGAGCAGCTTCGGGAGCGTTTCGCGGAGTGCGAGCTCGCGCTGGTCGCGCCGAATGCGCCCCTCTTCCTCGACGCAGAACCGGACAGACTGGCGGAGCAAGGTGTGAGCGTGCTCCTTGCCCGTGAGGTCGAGCAGGGCCCACGCGCGCCAGGCGAGGACGACCCGGTGGACGTCGATGTAATCCTGGACGACGTGCAGGAGATCGTTGTACGCCTCGCTGAGCGGACCTTGCTGCGCGAGCGCGGCAAAGGTGCTTTCAGCGGCATTGACGTCCTTCTTGCGGGTCGCCTCGACCAGGGCGTCGGCCCCGGACCGGCCCTCGGGCAGGTGGGCGGCGACGACCGGGTGGAGCGTTTCGTGCTTCATGCCCCCCATCTGCTGGATATGGTTCGTATTGCGGTACAGCACCTTCATGACGGGCAACGCCCGCGCCGGCTCGGGCAGCTCGCTCGCCATCTGGTAGGCGGGAGCCAGGGCCATGAACGCGTGGTATCCCTCGTAGTCCTGTCCGCCGAATGCGCGAGCGTTGGCCAGGGCGGCGGCCGCGACGAGCTGGCGCAGGTCGGTGCCTGCTTTCAACCGCTCGGCGACCGCTGGCAGCAGCCGGTCGGCCGACGTCTCCTGCATCAAGGTGACCAGTGGCTCGATCGCCCCGAACGTCAAACGCTCAGCGCTTTCGTCGGCCAAGGCGGCCGGCGCCAGGCCCATGTCCAGCGCCAGGGCCGGCCCCACGCTGGCGACCAGCATGCCCCGGCCCACGTCCGCGAGGAATGCACGACGGCGGTACTGACTCATCGACCCTTCTCCCTGGACGCGTGACGTCCGTTGAGACCAACGAGTGACCGAGACCCCATGCCCATCTTAACGCGGGCGTGTTACACGTGCTTGTTCCTGACGCCGGGGGGCTCGATCCTCTGCCCGAGTTTTCGTAGCGTGCATTTCATGCACGCTACGAACTCAGCTTCCGCGACCGCACCACCAGCACCAAACCCGACAGCAGCAGCATCCCCCCCGACACGGCCGCCATCAGCAGGAACGTCCCGCGGAGGCCTTCACGCGTGCGGGCGAGGTCGCGATCCAGGGGACGGATCACCTCCAGGACGCCGCCGACCTCGCCCACCTTCCAGTCGCGCTTGCTGCTGTTTGGGTCGTTGTTGTGACAGCCGATGCAGTCGGCCGTCAAGCGCCGCGCGGTGGCGTAGCGCAGCGAGGGGCGGTCGCGGAACGGCTCGAAGCGATAGACCGGCGCATCGGGATTCTGCCTCAGCTTCGTGAGCGCGAACCACTCGAAGTCGTCGTGGGGTCCGCCGTCCTTACGGGACTTGAACGGGGTATCGCTGTAGAGGCGGAACAGCATCCCTGTCTGGCTCCGCTCGCCGATCCGCTGGCCCAGCTCGATCGTGAACGTCGCGGGCAGGGGGATCGCCCCCTTCGTGGCCGCGTAGTCGTGTGAGATCATCACGATCTTATGGGCCTGCACCCGGTCAACGACCTGCGAGCTGTAGAACGAGTTGACCACGTCGAGCATCTCCGACTCCTGCGCAGCACTCTCAAGGGCGGCGGAGCGGACGAGATATCCCGACAACAGGCTGAGGTGCCAGAGCCCGAAGGCTGAGCCGAGGGTAACGGCGGCCAGCAGGCTCGCGGCGACGGGGTTCCGCCGGCACCAGTGCCAGAGCCGCTCGACCCGGCCCACGGGGCGCGCTCGGATCGGCTCGCCCGCGAGGTAGCGGCGGAGGTCTTCAGCCAGTTCGCCGGCCGTGCCGTAGCGCCGCGCGGGGGACTTGGCCATCGCCTTCAGGCAAACGGTCTCCAGGTCGCGGGGGACCTTATCGTCCAGTCGCCGCGGCGGTCTCGGCTCGTCCTCGAGCACCTGGAGGAGCAGCAGGCGCCGGTTCCCCTGGAACGGGCGCTCACCGGTCAGCAGCTCGTAGAACACGACGCCCAAGCTGTAGACGTCGCTCCGCGCGTCGGCCCCGCGCGACTCGCCGCGTGCCTGTTCGGGGCTCATATAAGCGGGCGTGCCCAACACCTGGCCGTCTTCGGTCAAGGGGGTGTCGTCGGTGTCGCGCTTGGCGAGTCCAAAGTCCATCAGGTGCGGACGCCCGTCGTCGTCGATCAGGATGTTCGAGGGCTTGATGTCCCGGTGGATCACCCCGTGACGGTGCGCGTACTCAAGGGCCTCGGCGACGGCCGCGATCAGCTCGGCCGCAGCTCGTGGGGCGACCCGCCCCTCGCGCACATGGCGCTCCAGCGTCATCCCCGGCACGAACTCCTCGACGAGGAAATAGGTGCCGTCTTCCGCGTGTCCGACCTCGTGGAGCGTCACGATCCCTGGATGTGAAAGCAAGGCCGCGCTGCGGGCCTCACGGAGGAACCGCTCGACATCCTCCTGCGTTGCCAACACCCCTGCGCGCGGGACCTTAACGGCCACCGTGCGGCCGAGCTCCGCATCGGTCGCCCGGAACACGTGGCCGAACGAGCCGGCTCCCAGCTCTTCCTGAAGGTCAAACCTCCCCAGCCGGCACGTCCCCCCCGCTTCCAGACGGCTCCGGATCGACCGGATAGGCAACGACCGCACCGCCTGGAGCAATGGGCCCGGGATGTCCTCGCCGGGGAGGGACGTCGTCCCTCGGAGCCGTGAGATCAGGACATCGGGCTGATCGTCGAACGGCTCGAGCGCATGGCCACACGAGACACACTGCTCAACATGCTCGGCGACCCGCTCGAAGGCTGCCCCACCGAGCAACCCGGTCACGAATGCTTTCAACTCTCCCGGCGCAGGGCAACCCGACAGGCTCATGGCAGCCCCTCCTCTTTCCGATCGCAAACCCCAACTCCCAGAACGAAGGAGCGTTACACGTCATTTCCCGGTTGGCGCGCGCCCCTGGGGAGCGCATGATGCGCGCTGGGTCAATCCGCGGACACGAGCACGCCGGCGTCGAGCATCTTCGCGCCCATGAGCCATCGTAACGAGGAGTCGAACGGGAGCGAGAGGCCCTCACCCCTCTCCACGTCCAGAAGCCTGCTCGGCCTGGCCCGCGAGGGAGACGCGACGGCCTGGGACCGGCTGAGCACGCTCTACGCGCCTTTGGTCTTCCACTGGTGCCGCCTGCGCGGCCTGCGCGAGGCCGACGCGGCCGACGTCGTCCAGGACGTCTTTCAGGCCGTCGCGACCCACCTGGGCCCCTTCCGCAAACACGACGCGGGAGACACCTTCCGCGGCTGGCTCCGTACGATCACCGAGAACAAGATCCGCGACCACTTCCGCCGCTCGGCCCACGAAGCGGAAGCCGTCGGCGGCACCGAGCTTCAGCACCGCCTCGCCCAGGTCCCGGCCCCCTCGGGTTCGGGAAGCGCGCCCTCCGACGAGGATTGGGACGGTGAATTCTTGCGCCGGGCGCTCGACGTGGTCCGCCCCGACTTTGAGGAGCGTACCTGGCAGGCCTTCTGGCGCACGGTCGTCGATGGCCAGCCGCCGGTCGAGGTCGCGGTCGAACTGGCGATGAGCGCGGGGGCCATGCGGGTCGCGAAGTGCCGGGTCTTGAAGCGCCTACGCCAAGTGATCGGGGAAGATCTATCCGCAGATGACGCAGATGTTCGCAGATAGAAGAAAGAATCGCAGCTTGTTATCTGCGAACATCTGCGGATCATTTCTTTGAGCGCACGGAGTCAGCGACCTACACCATGACCTCTTCGATCGGCCGCGCCGAGCCCGGCAAGATCATGAACGGCCGCCCCGACTTGTCCTGGACGAACGCGTGCGGGTCGATGCCGAGGTTCCGGTAGACCGTCGCCAGCACGTCGAGGTAGTGGATGGGATGGCTCGCGGCCGAGCCCCCCAGCGGATCAGTCGAGCCGATGACCTGGCCGACCTTCATGCCGCCGCCGGCCAGGAGCGTGCTATTCACGCGCGCCCAGTGGTCGCGGCCGGCGTCCTTGTTGATCTTCGGGGTGCGGCCGAACTCGCCCCAGACGACGACGGTCACGTCCTGGTCGAGCCCGCGGGCGTAAATGTCTTCGACCAAGGCGGAAATCCCCCGGTCGAAGGTGGGTAGGTGCTGCTTGAGGTGGCGGAAGTTCTGACCGTGCGTGTCCCAGAACCCATAGGCGACGGTGACACAGCGTGCTCCAGCTTCGACCAGCCGGCGGGCGATCAGGAGCTGGTCGTTCCACATCGGGGCGCCGTCCCCCAGGTGCTGAGACGAGCCGATCCCGTAGCGGGCGCGAAGGCGCGGGTCTTCCTTCTCGACGTCGAGGGCACGAGCCACCTTGCTCGTGGTCAAGACGTCGAACGCCCGGCGGTAGAACGTGTCCATGCCCCCCATCTCAGCGCTATCGATCGAGCGCCGGAGTTGGTCGAACTGACCGAGCAGGCGCTTGCGATCGTCGAACCGCGCCGGGGCAACCGCCTGCTGCTTGAGCAGCGCGAGGTCGTCACCATCCATCCGCGCGGGCCGGTGGGCCAGGCCCAGCAGGCCGGGGCCGGGCGAGTTGTACGGCTTGTGCTGCATGGTGGGAAACAGATCGACGAACGGCGGCACGACGGGGTCCGTGGGCCCCTGCACCTTCGAGATCACCGAGCCGAAGTGCGGCTTCCCCTCGCGCTGGGTCTGGTCCATCGGGAAGCCGGTGATGTTCTGAAAGCTCGAGTGCTCGTCGCGCAGGCCGACGATCGACCGCAGCACCGCCAGCTTGTCGGCCGACGCGGCCAGGTTCGGGAGCAGCTCGCCGAACCGGACACCGGGCACCTTCGTATCGATCGGCTTGAACTCGCCCCGGATTCCTTCAGGGGCATCGGGCTTGAGGTCGAACGTGTCCTGGTGGGCCAACCCGCCCGACAGGTAGACCATGATGACTGCCTTGTGCGACCGCCCCGTCCCAGCGCTCGCCTCGGCCTGGAGCAACTGGGGTAGCCCCACGCCCCCCATCGCCAGCCCGCCGATCTTGAGGAACGAGCGGCGCGAGACCCCGTCACAGTAACGTCGGTCCGGTCCCCAGAGCGTCAGCATGCCGTACCTGCCTCGTGCCTTTTGCAGCGCGCGGATTTACCCCGCCAAGCCTGTATCTTCAACAAGAATATAACAGGTCGGAGCGCGCGTGCAAGGTAAGGGAACGCCGGCACATGTTGCGGAGGTGGGAGCCCCGTCGTGACGGCATCGTCGGGTGCATGAAATGCACCACTGAATTTCATGCGCCCCACGATCATTCAGAACCCCACCGGAGCCGACGGCGAGAATACGAGCGAAAAACGATCTATCCGCAGATGGCGCAGCTGAACGCAGATAGAGAGAATCGCTATGCCTGCCTGAATTCTTCATCTGCGTTCATCTGCCTCATCTGCGGCCAAACTCTTTTCTTCTCGGTCTTCCTCTCCGCGTTCTCTGCGGTAAAATCCTCCCCGTCTTTTCCCGGATTTTCTCGTCTTTTCCCGCAAGTCGTATCTACCCATTCCCAAGGTACTTAAGGATTTTCTCGCGTTTCTTGGATAATTTGCAGCGACCATCCCTCCCCTCTCCCCTGGCCGCCTTCTCCAGCGTCCCCTCCTCCGCCATCAAGGCATATCGCGCGGCGATCCTCCCCTCCCCTTATATGCTGCACCAAGTGGGTACTTTACCCCCCTTGGACACGTCCGATCTTGTTATCCGGAGCAGAGATGTAAAAAATGCGAGGTGGGTCGTTTTTCGTCGCCGCCCCCCTTGCGGTGCCAACGACATTCATGGGCGGCGATGGTGGCGGGTGCTGCGCACGAGCGGTGGAACCGCAAGAATCCTCTGAGAGGGTCATAACGGGAATGCTATCCTCTCTCCGACCGAGGCCAGGTGCGCGCTATACTTCCATTATTGAACTATTTGACTTCGGAACCTGGCGGGTCTACCATGTCACCGAGCGGCAAGAAGGGCGAGCCGGACGCCTGCGGCATCCTGGCGAACCTCTGGCAATTGGTCCAGTCGGTCATGGATGACTCGGAGGGCGACCTGGAGACCTTGGGCTTATCCCCGAAGGCATTCTTCCTGCTGGACACCGTCAAGGAGCATCCGTTCCCGGCCGAGCTCGCCCGCAGGATGCACCTGCCGCCGCCGACGGTGACGTACCTGGTCAAGCAACTGGAGGCCAAGGGCTTGCTGGAGCGGCGGGCCGAGCCTGGCGACCTGCGGAAGTTCCGGCTCGTCCCGACCGCAGCCGGGAAGGACGCCCTGCGTCAGGGGCAGGCCGCGTTCAGTGGCGTCCTGTCCGAGCGGCTCCGGCGGCTCGACCCGGAGGATGTCGCCGCCTTCGACCGGATCGTCGAACAGCTCGCCCGACGCAACGGCGGGGCGAGCGGCAGCAAGTCGCCGTAACACGCATCGTTTTCCCCTTCAACGTACCGCCCGGCCGCGCGTCGTGGCCGGGGCAGGGAAACTCCGCGCATCAAAGGAGCGGTCATGAGCCTCAAGGGAAAAGTCGCCGTCGTGACGGGTGCGTCCCGCGGAATCGGCCGGGCCATCGCCCTGCGGCTGGCACGGGACGGAGCGCTCGTCTGCGTCAACTACCACAGCAACGCCGCCGCGGCTCAGGCCGTCGTCAGCGCGATCGAGGCCGCCGGAGGCGAGGCGTTCGCCCTGCAAGCCGACGTCGGCTCGGTCGAACAACTGGGCCGGTTCTTCGAGATCCTCGACGCCGAGCTGACCCAGCGGAGGGGCGACCGCCGCTTCGACATCCTGGTGAATAACGCCGGTGTCGGCTTGGCCGGGACGACCGCCGCGTCCACGGAGGCCGACTTCGACCGCGTGTTCGCCACCAACGTCAAGGGGCCGTTCTTCACCGTCCAGCACACCATTCCCCGGCTCCGAGACGGCGGGAGGGTCATCAACATCTCGTCAGGTGCATCCCGCCGCCCGATGCCGCAATACGCGGCGTACAGCATGACCAAGGCAGCGCTCGACGCGTTCACCATTGCCCTGGCGGCCGAGCTCGGCAAGCGCGGCATTACCGTGAACACGCTGGCCCCCGGACTGACCGCCACCGACATGAGCGCAGGGTTCGTGGAAGACCCGAACGCCAGTCGACTCTTCTCGTCGATGACCGCCCTGGGACGGGTCGGCAAGGTCGAAGACATCGCCAATGCCGTCGCCCTGCTGGCCGCGCCCGATGCCGGATGGGTCACGGGGCAGTACGTCGAGGCCAGCGGCGGCCTCGGGCTGCTCATGCCGGGATTCGAGGTGAATTGAACGGGCGGTCTTTTGACATTCAACCGAAACGGAGGATCACGCGATGCGCTACAAGCTGCTCGGCAAGTCCGGCCTGCGGGTCTCGGAGCTCTGCCTCGGGACCATGACCTTCGGCGAGGACTGGGGCTGGGGCTCGTCAAAGGGGGAGAGCCGCCAGGTCCTCGACGCCTTCCTCGAGGCCGGCGGCAACTTCATCGACACGGCCAACATCTATACCAACGGGACCAGCGAGACACTACTCGGCGAGTTCCTCATAGGGAACCGGGACCGGGCCGTACTGGCAACCAAATACACCAACGCCATGCCCGGTATTGACCCCAACGCCGCCGGCAACCAGCGCAAGAACATGATGCGGTCGGTCGAGGCCAGCCTCAAACGTCTCCAGACCGACTACATCGACCTCTACTGGCTGCACATCTGGGACAGGATCACGCCGATCGACGAGGTGATGCGGGCGTTCGACGACCTCGTGAAACAAGGCAAGATCCTCCACGCCGGGGTGTCGGACATGGCCGCCTGGGCGGTTGCTCGGGCGAACACGCTGGCCGAATTCCGAGGCTGGTCGCCGTTCGTCGGCCTGCAGATCGAGTACAGCCTGATCGAGCGGACCGTCGAGCGGGAGCTCGTGCCGATGGCCGAATCGCTGGGCCTGGGCATCACGGCCTGGTCGCCGCTGGCGGGAGGCATCCTCACGGGCAAGTACGCCGGCGGCAAGCCTCCGGCCGACGCCCGCATGAACAGTGAAATGATGAAAGGCCGACTACGGGCCGACGAGCGGATCAACGCGGTCATCGCCGAGGTTCAGAAGGTCGCCCAGGAGGTTGGTCGGTCCCCGGCCCAGGTCGCCCTCGCGTGGCTCCGTCACCGCCCGACCCCGGTCATCCCGATCATCGGTGCCCGGCGGCTGGACCAGTTCCAGGACAACCTGGCCTGCCTGGACCTGAAGCTCGACGCGTCGCAGGTCAAGCGTCTCGACGTCGCGAGCCAGGTCGAGTTGGGCTTCCCACACGACTTTTACGAGCAGGATCTGGTCAAGGGGATCGTGTACGGCGGGTTCCGGGACAAGCTCGACGTGTAAGATGATAATTGCCACGGCGGGATGCCCGCCGTGGCGGTGGAGGGCATGCCCGTGGATTCGACGAGACTCAGCGGGAAGGTGGCACTGATCACGGGTGCGTCCCGCGGGATCGGCCGAGCCATCGCTCTGCGGCTTGCCCGTGAGGGTGCCGCCGTGGTCGTCAACTACGCCGGGAACACCGAGGCGGCCAGCACACTGGTCGCCGAGGTTCAGGCTGGAGGCGGCCGGGCCGTCGCCGTCCAGGCTGACGTAGGTCGGCTCGCTGACGTGGCGCGGCTGTTCGATGAGGCGACCCGCCGTCTCGGCAAGATCGACATCCTCGTGAACAACGCCGGGGTGTTCTTCACGAAACCGCTGGCCGAGGTGACGGAGGAGGAGTTCGATCGGCTCTTCGCCGTCAACGTCAAGGGGGCCTACTTCTGTTGCCAGCGGGCCGCCCTCCAGATGGCCGACGGGGGCCGGATCGTCAACCTTTCCTCGTCCACCACGGCGCTGATGTTGCCTCGCTATTCGGCGTACGTGGCCACCAAGGGGGCCGTCGAGCAGTTCTCGCACGTCCTGGCCAAGGAGCTCGGCCCCAGGGGGATCACCGTCAACGTGGTCTCGCCGGGGCCGACGGACACAGAGCTCTTCTCGTCGGACAAGACCGAGGAGGACAAACAGCGCTTCGCCCAGATGGCGGCACTCGGCCGTCTGGGGCAGCCGGACGACATCGCCGATGTCGTGGCCTTCCTCGTCAGCGATGATGCCCGGTGGGTGACGGGTCAGAACCTCCGGGCCAACGGCGGGCTGATCTGAGGCCCAACGCCCTGACCGGCGAAGACAATCGGATAAGGACCGGCGGAACCGGGCGTTGGAGCCGCAACGCACGGTTCGCTGAGCCGGTAGCCTGGTGCTGCACGATGCCGAGACAGAACCGTGTCACGCCCTCCGGCACGATCATCGCCGTCCCCGAGCGGGGCACCCTGATGGGCAACCGGGGCATCCTCCACAACGCCGACGGCCAGATCCGCCGACCCTGGAAAGAGAAGCGCTGGCTCATCTGCATGCTCGAGTTCAACGGCCGTCAGCGGCAAGTCATGGCCCCGAACCGCTACACCGAGCTCTTCTTCCTCGATGAGGCAACCGCACTGGCCGCCGGCCATCGCCCCTGCTTCGAGTGCCGCCGCGCCCGATTCCTGGCGTTCCGCGACGCCTGGGCCACGGGGAATCATCCCGCCGTACCGCCCGAGACGATCAAGGCGGGGATGATTGACGAGCGGTTGCACGCCGAGCGCCTCGGCCCCGGCCGATCGAAGCGCACCTTCCCGGCGAACGTCGACGACCTGCCCGACGGCGTGCTCATCACGCGACCGGACGAGAGCGGGGGTGCCTACCTCGTGTGGGGCGAGCACCTCCTCGCCTGGTCGCCGGGCGGCTACGCCGAGCGACGGCAACGCCCCACGGCGGCGACGTTCTCCGTCCTGACCCCGCGATCGACCGTGGCCGCGATTCGGGCCGGCTACCAGCTCGACGTCCATTCTTCAGTCTCCAAGGCGGGCAGGACCATGTGAGCTTATTGTCTGTATGGAGTGCCTGCCCCGGCCTTTGGACGATCCTGCTGGGAGCAGAGACCCTGCGGGGAATTCCCGTGGGTGAAGCCGTAAAGTCGAGCGTCAGAAAAATTGTCAAACCGCTAATTAACGGTTCCTGACACGAATGGCACTCAACCCTCGGAACGGTTTCCCCTCTCTGGCCATGCCGCTTACCGAGAGTCGCGGCAATGAATTCAACGTAGTAACGCGGTGGTACGCGCTTCGAGGCAACGGTTCGGTTGCTTCGCGGCTGGTCCAGTCACATGCGGTGTTCATGACCTGAGACCCCCGCATTGGGATGCTCAACACCCCGTTCGGGCTTTCGATCCGTCGAGGCGGGAGCCCTTTGTGATAGGGATGCGCCGGGCGTGGTCGCTCAGGCGACCGAGCGGACAGCGCGCCCAGAGAAGCGAGATCGGCTTGCCGAATCGCCCGGATTCCCTGTCAGTCAGTCGTGTGACTTCAAGCACCCGCTGAACTCTCAACTCAGATTGCCAGACCCGGGGCGTTCGACGATCATGGGTTGGGGCGAGACTGAATTCGGAGACACGCTACCCGGAAGGCTCATGGAACGAGAGGAACTGCAGAAGGTCTTCGATCAGAAGTGCGCTTCGGGCTACGACCAGCAGTGGTCGAAGCTGGCTCCGCTACGGGATGCCCTGCATTTGCTCATCGGGGCCGTCCTATCGGGGCTGAGGGCCGATGCGCGGATTCTCTGCATCGGCGCGGGGACGGGCGCAGAGGTGATCTACCTAGCCGAGAAGTTCCCGGGCTGGCGGTTCGTCGCAGTCGAGCCATCTGCTCCGATGCTCGATGTCTGCCGCCGCAAGGCCGAGGAGAACGGAATCGCGGCCCGGTGCGAGTTCCACGAGGGTTACCTCGAATCGCTCCCGCCGGTTGAGGCGTTCGATGCTGCGACCTCACTCCTCGTTTCGCAATTCATCCTGGATCGGGAGGCGCGAACCGGCTTCTTTCGCGGAATCGCCGAACGGCTTCGCCCCAGCGGATATCTGGTCAACGCGGATCTGTCATCCGACTCGGGTCCAGCGGTATACCATAGCTTGCGCGATGTCTGGTTCCGGGTGATGCGGGCCGGTGATCTCACCCCCGAGGCCATCGAGAAGATGCGTGCGGCATACGACCGCGATGTAGCGCTGCTACCCCCGGATGAGGTCGGCGGGATCATTTCGGCGGCCGGTTTCGATGCGCCGATCCAGTTCCTTCAGACCGGTCTCGTCCGCGCCTGGTACGCGCAGCGGACATGATTGGCCAGTACCAACCGCTTTTTGGCCTCAATCGGCGAGGCCGGATGGCCCTCTGTGCACTTGGGGCGGCGCCAATCACCCTGGCCGCGATCAGTGATCCGACGGAGGGGCAATATCGAGAAAGGCAAAGGGGACATCGCTATTGCTCACTGTGATGCGAAAAAGGGCCCAGGACCGGTTGAGCACCGGTACGGGCCACCTTTTTCGCATTGGCACCTTTTTCGCATCCACGACATGGATTGCGTCGTGGACCAGCAGGCGGTTCGGCGCGGCGGGGGTCCGCCGTGGTGGTGAAATGGGACTGATGATGCCGCCGAGCCGCTGGTCACGTTACGTGTCCTCCACCGCGGTTCGCATCGCGTCGGCAACCGGCCTGATCGCATGGAACCGCGAGCTGTGAAACGCCGTCCCAAGTCGCACCCTCTGCCGACTGCCCCTCGCGAACAGGCCCACGCCGCGCTGATCGCCAGCAACTCGGCGTAACCTCAAACATCGCAAGCGGCAGCGCCACTCAGGCCAGGAACCATTCGCTGACTCAAAGACGGCGGCGAGAAAATACCGTCCTGTATTTCTACGATCCCGTATATTGACGACCACCCGGATATGCCGTAAACTTTGGGCATGAGAAACATTACTTGGCAATCCGGTCGAAGGTGATGACTTCTTCGACCGTCCGAAAATCTTGGCTCGGCTTCATCGGGAGTTGGAAAACCAGGCCAACATCCTGTTGGTCGCGCCGCGTCGCGTCGGGAAATCCTCACTTGTCATTCGGCTCTGTAAGCAGTGGCAGTCGAGTCCAAAGCGGAAGGCGATATTTTTGAACGTGGAGGGGCGCGGCGATGAAATTGCCTTCGCAGAGAAGCTGCTCGAGGAACTGGAGACGGTCGGGCTCACGGCCGAGACCGTGACGCGGGCGATTGCCGCCGTGCGCAAGTTTCGCCAGGGACTGGGGGGAGCCGGGCTGAACGTGGCCGGCCTGGAAATAAGCCTCGGTGAGGCAGCGGACCCGAACCACTCGACCTTGCGCAAAGTGCTCGAGTCCGTGTTCCGCAAGATCAAAGACGGCGACACCCAGGTCCTCATCGCCATCGATGAGTTGCCAGAATTCCTGCTGACTCTTCGGAACGCAGAGCAAGGTCCCGACCGGGTCGCCGCGATCTTGCACTGGCTCCGCGAGTTGAGGCAAACCTTCCGCAAGAAAGTGCGATGGGTGTTCCTCGGCTCGATTGGCCTGGATAACTTCGTCGAGGACCAGAAACTTCAAAAGCTGATCAACGACCTTCAGGTGGCGACGCTGGACGCGTTTTCCACGGAAGAGGCCGACGCGTTCTTGAAGGCACTCGGCGAATCGAATGAGCTGCCTCTCGAGACCGCCGAACGCGACGAGATCGTTCGGCGCGTGGGTTGGCCCTTGGCCTATCACCTGCATCTGGTGTTCCATGAGCTCCGCGATTTGGAGACGCGCTCGATCGTCCAGGCGTTCAATTCGCTGCTCCAGCCCCAGAAGCTCTCTTACTTCGACACGTGGCGCGAACGTATCGACGTGCAGTTTTCCCTGCCGGACGCTGCCGCGTGCAAGGCAATCCTGCGCCACCTGTCGACGCACGCCGAGGGGCGCGAGCGTGAACACCTTCTTTCTGTCCTCATGGCCAAACCGTCATCGGACGTAGAGCAGGTTGAAGAGCAACTCTCCCGCCTGCTCATCGTCCTCCAGCGCGACGGCTACTTGCACGAGAGCGGCGGCCGCTACGCGTTCCGTTCCTTCCTGCTGCGCGAATACTGGCGCCGAAGGCATGGCCGATGAATGGCACCGCGATCAGCGTCAGCCAGCTCACACTCTACAATCCCGCCAGGCTCAAGGACGCGGAGGTGATCGCCGCGTTCGTCGCGCGGTTGGCGCTCTATGAACGTATCCTGGCCGATGTCGCCGCCGAGAAACCGAACAAGCGGCCGCAGCACCATCTGATCGTCGGCCAACGCGGCATGGGCAAGAGCCTGTTGCTGGCACGCCTGGCGGCCGAACTCAGGACGAGCGCGAAATTTTCCCAGGGCTTCGTGCCTTTGGTTTTCGCCGAGGAGCAGTATGCCGTCGATCGGTTGTCGAAGTTCTGGCTGAACTGCCTCGATTCGCTCGCCGACGCAGCGGAACGTGGGGGAGACACGGCCGCCAGCGACCACATCGACGTCGTTGTCCGCGGATTGAAGCCTCGATCCCTCGGCACGGGGGAAAAAGACGAACTCGCGGCCCGCGCTGCGCTCGACGCCTTCCTGAACGCGGCGACGACAGGTGGTAGACGGCCCGTTTTACTGGTCGACAATCTCCAGTTGGTGTTCGAACGCATCACCAAGGTCGAGCAGCACGCCCTACGCGAGTTGCTGATGCGTCCCGGCAGCCCGATCCTGGTCGGTGCCACTCCGAGCCCGCCGCCCGAGAGTCGGGAATATGATGCTGCCTTCTACGACCATTTCAAGGTCCACTACTTGCGACCCCTATCCTCCGTAGAGATGCGCGAGCTGATCCTGAAGCTCGCGGACATCACTCGCAGGCCGGACGTGCGCGACAAAGTGCTAGCCCACCCGGAACGTTTGAAAGCCCTCCGCGACCTGACCGGCGGCAACCCACGGACCGTGGTCACACTCTTTTTCCTCTACGCCGAAGACTTTTCCCCAAGCGTCTTCGCCGACCTGGAAAACCTCCTTGACCGCGTGACCCCCCTCTACAAAGCGCGCATTGAGGAACTGGCCGAGCAGCAGCAAGTGGTCGTCAGCGCCGTTGCCGATGCCTGGAGGCCGATCACCGCCCGCGGCCTCTCCGAAGCAACTGGCCTGCCGATGGCGAACATCTCCGGTCAGCTCGACCGGCTGGAAAAGACGGGCTTCGTGGAGAAGGTCGAAATCTTCGGTGACACCGCGACCGGCTACCAGATCGCGGAACGCTTCTTCAACGTCTGGTTCCTGATGCGCAGCGCCTCCCGTCGCCAGCGGCGCGAGGTCGAGTTCCTCGTCCGCTTCCTCGAAGGTTTCTACGAAGTCGCGGATCGTCGTCGTCTGGCCGCGCACTTGATGAAAGAACGTCGCTTCAGCGCGGACCGCTACCAGTTCGCCAGGGCCCTGTCGTACACCCTGGACCGCGAGGACGGCGAGGAGCTGACCCGCCATGCCGAGCTCGCCGCTCTGCGCGAGAAGGCGCTCGAAGCCAGGCGCGAGCTCGAGGAGGTCATCGACTTCTCGAGTCTACCACCGGCGACCTTGGCCTTTCACGAACTGCGCGAAAAGCTCGCGGCTCTTGTGCCCGACGGCCTTGGTGTGACACCGGAGCGATTCACGGAAGAGGTGCTCGGCAGCCGGGAGATGTTCATCCGCGGCGAACGGGAGCGGCTAGCGGCTACCCGTCGAAAACTGAACCGAAAGACAATCCGCGCGGTCCTCGAGTCGATCGACACTGCGAGAAAACAAGACGAGTCGAGGTACGGAAAAAACTCGGTCGCATGGTTCGATCAGCAGCTTGCCACCGGACAGTTGCGAGCCATGGGAGACCTGGACGATTGGAATCGCCTCTTCGTGAAGGCGTCCGGGAGGGATTCGGTGCAATTGATGGTCGATACGATCGATCGTGTGATCGCTTCGACCCTGAGGGACGACGTTCGTTTGCAGATTCTGAATTGGCTAGCCCCTCCGTCCGGTTCCACGCCTCGAAAGTGGTGTCAGTGGGGTTTCGAATTAGCTTCCAAACTCGGTTGGCACGCCGAGGCTGAGCGGGCCTTCCGTAAGGCGATCGAGATCGATTCGTCCGACGCGGCTGGATGGGACAACCTTGGCAACCTGCTTCGGATTTATCTTGGTCGCTACGAGGAAGCGGAGGCCGCCTACCGCAAAGCCATCGAGATCGATCCAGATAACGCCTGGCCTTGGGGCAACCTTGGTGACCTGCTTCGGATTCATCTCGGTCGCTACGAGGAGGCGGAGGCCGCTTACCGCAAAGCCATCGAGATCGATCCAGATGACGCCTGGCCCTGGAATGGTCTTGGCGATCTGCTTCGGAGACATCTCGGTCGCTACGAGGAAGCGGAGGCCGCCTACCGCAGGGCCATCGAGCTCGACCCAGAAGAGGCCTCGCATTGGAACGACCTTGGCAACCTGCTTCGGGACCATCTCGGTCGCTACGAGGAATCGGAGGTCGCCTACCGCAAGGCCATCGAGCTTGATCCAAGAAACGCCTGGCCTTGGAACGGCCTTGGCGGCCTGCTTCGGCGTCATCTCGGTCGCTACGAGGAATCGGAGGCCGCCTACCGCAAGGCCATCGAGCTTGATCCAAGAAACGCCTGGCCTTGGAACAACCTTGGGGACCTGCTTCGGGATGATCTCGGTCGTTATGAAGAATCGGAGGCCGCCTACCGCAAGGCCATCGAGATCGATCCACGAACTGCCACTTACTGGAACGGTCTCGGCGATCTCTATTGCGGCCCTTATCGAAGATATTCGGATGCGGCTTCGGCCTACGAGAGCGCACTTGCCATCGACGACTCAAATTTGCGGGCTCGGAACAACCTTGTTTTCCTGCATCGGGACCTGCTGGGAGATCAGCAGTCGGCGAACCGTATCTTTAGTTCCGAACCGCCAGCATCTTTTTTTGCGGAGGATACGTTCTATCTCCACGAAGCCCTTTTCGCCGCCTACGATGCGAATTGGGGTACTTGCAAGCAAGCCTTGGCCAAGGCGATCGATGTGATCGATCACGGTTTTCCTGCCAACTCGATCGACGACTGGTTCCGCGCCAGCGCCGTGCTGCTGCACCTGAACTACGGAGAGGAGCTGATAGCCTTCCTGCGCGAGCGTGGCGACGACGTTCGGTTACGTCCCTGGTTCGAGGCGCTTTCCGCGCTGCACCAGGGAGACCGCCGGTACCTCGAGAACATCCCCGTCGAGGTACGGGCGACGGCGGAGCACTACTTCGACCATATCGATAAGCGGCTGAGTGCTTTGCCGGAGAAGACCCGCAGGCGTCCAATGCGGAAACTGGCCAAAAAGCGTCGGAAACCGTGAATTCGCAGTGCCTTCGTTGAGGCACGAAAATGCGGAAAAGGTGCCAAATGCGGAAAAGGTGCCAGGAACCGTTGATCAACGGTTCCTGGCACCTTTTCTGCTCCGAGGCGGGCAGGATCATGTGAGGTCATCATCTCATGGAGGACCGACCTCGGCTTACTGACGATCCTGTGTGGGGTAAAGACCCCGCGGGGAGTTCCCGTGGGTGAAGCTGTCAACTCGTAGGCCGCTAGCTGATGAAAGAGAACCGGGGACGGACGCGGGGCTTTATTGTCGAAAGGCGATCGTGGGGAATTGGCGTCGGTTCGATTCACCAGCGGTAAACTGAAATGAGACGAATTCTGCGTAGAATGGTGCTACATAGGGCCGCCCTCCGTTCGATATCACTCGGTTGACGTCGCGCGTCTCCCGGCCGCACATTTGATCAGTCACAGGTCGGTCGGGGGCGACTGCGCCGGGCCGACCGTTTTCGTTTTGGAGCCGATGCGACCGGTCTCAAGGTCCAAGTTCGACACGAGTAGCCGGCCGGGCGCTCACCGCCGTATCCCATGGTGGCCGGGGTGGAAGGTCCAGGGTACGAGAGCGGTCGCGCGGAGGCCAGAGCGTGGACCGGTGGGGTGGGGCCGGGTAGAGTCGAGGAACGGTCCTGACAGACGTGCGAAGCAGAGGGGTTGCACTTGGACCATTCGCTGTTTGATCAACGGCTCGATGAGCGGCCAGTTGGGAAACTCAGTTTCTCGCGAGCCGCACTCTGCATGTGGGTTGCGTTCGCCATCATTTTGGTAGGTAATGCGATTGAGCTATTCGACCCGCGACAACGGACCGATCCATCACCTTGGATGATCGCGTTCCAGGTCGCCAAGTTACTCCTGATGTTTGTTGGCGTAGTCGGCGCCTGGGTTGGCCTCTGGAATCATCTGAAAGCGCTCGAAGCGCAGACCAACGCGAGATTCCGAGGGTGGAGTAAGCGGTCGCACGTCCCTTGTCCGCCGGACTCGCGAGCGACGGAGTAAGTCCTCATGTCCCTTCCCCGCTTTCGCATCCGGACACTGATGATCGCCGTGGCGGTGACGGGCGTTTCGGCCCGATGCTTTCAAGTCGTTACTCGTCCGAGACTTCCAATAGCAACGGTCGATGGTTCAATGTTTCACGATTTTGGACCCATCCGCCCGTCGCAGGGGAAGTGGTTCGAATGGGTCATCACGAACGAAGGGGAGGCCCCGCTCCGTCTCGGGTTGGGCCATTGGCCGGTCTGCCTTCCTGGATTCTCTGTCAACCTTGACCATTGTGATTCACTCGTTCATGACGATCCGATATCGCCCGGGGCACATGCAAAACTCCGCGTTGCTTGGAGTCCGCATCGGCATCTGAGTTTGCCTCCCCGTCAAACAATCGAGGTTCTGACGAACGACCCTCAAAGGCCGGTAATCAAAATCACTGTCACTTGCACGCCGGTTCCGCCTGAAGCAACATCAACTTCCGAAGAGTAAACGCGTGCCAAACCTAACTGGTGACGACTAGCAGCCACATCCGGATGAGTTCGCATGCCCCTCCCTCGGATGACGACGCGGCGCTGGATAATCGCGGTGGCGGGGGCACTACTGGCACTCGGGGTCGACGGGTACCTTGCCGCCTTGGCTCTTGGGGACGAACGGAAATTGGTATCAGTTCAATTTGCCAGCGGTAAGTTGAACTGACCAATTCTTCCCGCAACAACGCTACATTCGAATGACCACCGTGAAGACGGGGCTGGTGAAACCGCCGTCCCAAACGTCTTCCGCCCCGTCGGGGTGTCCGCCCGAGTCGTACACGATCTGAACGCGGTATTCGCCCGGCTTCGAGAATGCAAAGAAACGGCTCAGCTCGACCTCCCGCGCGTAGGGTGAAGAGGGGCTCAGGTTGGCGACTTCGTACTTCACGGCCGCCGGCTGACTCCGCGTCGAGACGGTCTTGCCGTCGGGCGTCGTGGTCACGCTGATGGTAATCGTCCGGCGCCCTGAGGGAGACTTCTCGACCTGCTCATCATCGGATGACTCGACCCGGAGGCCCCAGAAGTCGGTCCCGCCGGGCTGGTCGGCAAACTTGATGGTGGGAGGGTCCGGCTTCGGGTTGGGTCGCCCTTTCTCGTCCCGCTCGCGCCAGAAGGGGAGTTCGGCATTGGGATCGTAGTGAAGGACGACCCGGACCGGAACCACGATCCGATCGCCGGGCGCGAACTCGAAACGCGTCTTGAGAGGAACGATCTCAAGCGCTTGTACGCTCGTTTGGTTCGCGAAGTCATACTGGAAGTAGTTTGAAAGGGTCGCACGGTACTCGTAGAAATTGTTGGTGGTGAACGAGTCGCGCGAGAAGAACTTGTGACTGGGCCGTCGGCCGTCGGCGGGGCGAGGTCCGTGCACGACTCTCCACTGATAGTTCTCGTCGTCGGCGACGAGCAGGTAGCTGCGGAGCGCCCACGCCTGGATACGTACGAGGCCGGGATGGTCGGGATCGGGTTCGAGGCCCATGAATTGCCCGCTCGCCTTGCCGGTGATGTCGCGCCAGGTCTTACCCAGGTCGGGGGAACGGAGGAGATGCTCGCCGTGGTTGACTTCGTCGTCGCCCGTCACGGCGAAGAGTGTCCCTGTGGGGTGGAGCAGCGTCGCGCCGAAATCGTTGCGCGCGGCGACAAGCTCCCACGTCGCGCCGTCGTCGCGCGAGAGGTACAGCCCGTGGTGAGTGCCGGCGCGCGGCGGCTTGTCGCGCTGCGACCGCAGGGCGACGTAGAGGACCAGCCGCGACGACTCCGGCTCCGCGGCGAACGTCCCGTTCAGGGGCATCTCCGGCGGCGTTTTCAACCGCTCCCAGAGCTTCGTTTCGAGCGACGCCCGAAAGAGGCCGTCGGGTGTCGACGCGAAGACGTACGATGGTCGCTTGGAAACCGCCGTCAACAGCCGATTGGACTCCTCCCGCGTCGGCGCCGAGGCGCCCGACAGGCCCAATACCACAGTCAGGGCGATCATCAAGGCGCGCGGGGTTCGTCTCATGAGGGCGATCCTCTCTGGGGGCGGAACGGAGCGGCGTCTATGGGACCCATGCGTACGTCAAAACGTACCCAGGACGGGCGCCAAAGACAATCCAGCTCACTCCGACCACCCGTGCGAGCCGGTCGATCCAGTCCGCCTCGGAGCGCAATCAGCCGCACCCCCACGCTGCCAGCCAGGCGACTGCCCCGCTGAAGGACATCACGAAGGGCCCAGCGTCAGACCTAGTTTGCCGAATTGGTGTACATGGGCTTGGCCACCCTGACCCAGACTCGGCCCGACCTTGTAACCAAGCTTTTCGATGGGGGCCGTGCTCTTGGCCATCGTTTCAAAGCCTTGCGGAATAAGGGAACAAAGCTACAGTCCAATAGACGCATCGGCGCCCGCGCAGGTTCGGCTTCAGCAAAAACCGAACCACCAAATCTGGTGAGCTACATGGGTCGTGACCAGCACAGTCGGTCGCGGCCGGCCGGCGACTCCGAGCCGACCGTAGTAGAGGAATCCCAGCCCGACGACTCCGAGGAACAGGATGCGGAAAAGGTGCCAGGATGCGGAAAAGGTGCCAGGAACCGTTTGGTACCTTTTCTGCTCCTGATACCTTTTCTGCTCAGGGCGACTCGACCCGATTTCATTTCTCTGAACCGCATGGCGGTAGAGAGCGGTGCAATAGCGGCCGCCTCCTGACATCAACAATACAGATCCGGCTTCGGGCTGGACAAGCATGGACTGCGATCGATGCGGGGCAGCGTTACGGCGCGGTCGCACCGTAGCGTAGCCCATCAATGAGCAGGTCGACCATGCGCCGGGCATGATCCGGCCCTGCGTCGCAGGCGTGCGTGCAGAGGCAGGCGACCGCTCGCAACAGCTCAATCGGCTCGACGCCGCCCCGCACCTTGCCCGCTGCGGCCGCCGCTTCGAGCAAGCCCTGGAACGCGGGGAGGAGTCGCTCCTGAAAGTAGGCCGGCAAGGCGTTATATGCGGGGTCGCCCGAGTGTAGGGCTGCCGCAAGTCCACGTTTGGTCGCAATAAAATCGACGTATTTGTGCATCCAGCGCGTCAACGCCTCACCGGGCTCATACCTGCTCGCGAGGACGGAGGCTGCATTGGCGCAGGTATCCACCCCGTTCTGAAAAACGGCCACGATGAGATCCGAGCGCTGCGGGAAATGGCGGTAAACCGTGCCAAGGCCGACGCCCGCTTTATCCGCAATCTCACGCACGGGGGCGTCTACGCCTGAGGCGACGAACACCGCGTTGGCCGCTTCCAGCAACGCATCAATGTTGCGTTGGGCGTCGGCGCGCACCCGGCGGGGCTTACCGTCTTCGGGTTCCTGGTCATCCGTTCTTGTGGAAGCTCTTTTTTTCATATTTCAAGCGAAAGGTGCGTGTAAGCGGAACGCAATTCCGTCAATTATCTGGAACATGGTTCCGAATGCCTCTCGAAGCATAGAGCTTATCAGGACGGCGTACGGACCGTGAAGAGATTCGGCAAAACCCCCGGAATTCCGAGGGAAGCGCCCTCCGCATAGGGTCTTCTTCCGACCCTCTCAGGTCGCGTTTCAACAGGTTATGAGATATTGGTATACTATTGTGTTGTGGGCATCACCGGTAAGGTAGGCGGCGCGACGGCTCGGCATCTGCCGGCGCAGGGCGGACGGATGCCAGCGCTGGTCCCCAATTGCGAGAAGGTGGCGAAGTGGGCGGACCAGGCTGTGGAACTGGTCGACGGCGACTGAAGTGATGCGGCGGCCATCGCGCATGCGCTTTGAGGGCGTTGAAGGCGCGTACGTCTCATACTGCCGTCCGCCTGGACGCCGTCGCGTGATTTCAGCCCCGATGCCGGGGCACGCACGCGTCGATCGGTGCGGCCGCGAGAGGCCAAATCATCGCCTTGGCCTTCTCTCTTGCCGCTCCCCACGGCCTCTTGACAAACGGAACAATGTTCCGAATAAATACGGAACACGGTTCCGCCTAGGCTGTCTTTTGAGCACGGCCAGGCGGCGTTGGCCACAAGGCGAAGCTCGAATGGAGATGACCATGCAGGATAAGCCCGTCGCCCTGATCACCGGGGCCAACAAGGGGATCGGACTTCAGATCGCGAAGGACTTGGCGGCGCACGGTCTCACCGTGCTCGTCGGCTCTCGCAACCTCGAGAACGGGGAGGCGGCTGCGAAGAGCATCGGATCGGATGCCCACGCCCTTCAGCTCGACGTCACGGATCAGGCCTCGATCGCTGCCGCGGCGGAGCGCATCCGGAGCGAGTTTGGCCGCCTCGACGTGCTCGTGAACAATGCGGGCATCGCCTATGCAGGAAAGCCGGGCACTCCGTTCGAGGAACGCATGAAGACGAACGTCCCGAGCATGGGGTCGCTCGATAACATGCGCGCCGTCTTCGAGACCAATGTGTTCGGCGTCGCGGCCGTCACGCAGGCGATGCTGCCGCTCCTTCGCGAGGCGCCGGCGGGACGGGTCGTCAACGTGGGGAGTTCCGCCGGCTCGCTGACGAAGGGCTCAGACCCGAATTGGGAGCATCGCCCGTTGTTCGGCCTGGCGTATAGCCCGTCCAAGACGGCTTTGAACGCCATCACGCTGGCGTTCGCGAACGAGCTCGAGAAGACAAACATCAAGGTTAACGTCGCGTGCCCGGGCTACACCGCGACCGATCTCAACGACCACCGTGGCACGCGCACAGTCGAGCAGGGCGCAAGAGAAGCCGTGCGGCTCGCACTCATCGGCCCGGACGGTCCGACGGGGAGGTTCTCGGACGAGGACGGTCCCGTGCCCTGGTGACATAGCCCTTACCGACACGGCGTCCACTCCGTTCAGCATGATTTTGAGACTTCTCAATGATCGCCACCACGACTTCCGGTTTCGGCCCAAACGGCTGAGCAGGAATGCGGAAAAGGTGCCAGGAACCGTTGATCAACGGTTGCCGGCACCTTTTCTGCTCCAAGCCTATCCCATTCGTTGCCCATCACCGCCCGGATTGGATGGGAAGGCAGAGCGGCTGGAGTTTCCCATACGTCAGCGACCGCCAGACCCACTCCGCCGGTCCATAGCGGAAGGACGCGAGCCAGACCGGGCTGAGCCAGAGCTGAAACGCCCAGACCAGCAGTACGAAAACGTAAAGCATCGGTCGATGAATCGAGCCGTAAAGGTCGAGGCCGTAGCCGTTGAAGACGGTCGTAAATAAGATCGAATGGAACAGGTAGTTGCTCAGTGCCATCTGCCCCACCGCGGCAAGCCGGCGCGTTAGCCAGGGGAGCGCCTGCGACTGGCAGACGAGCATCACCGCCCCGATGTGCCCGAACACGACCGGCAGACTGCCCAGGAGCGTCAGGAAGAACCCGCCGTGGAGAACCCTGTCGATCCAGTGGTCGGCGAAAAAGCCGTGGGTCATTTCGTTATAGACGTCAAGGCCCATCAACGGCAGGCCGAGTCCGTAACCGACAAGCATCATCGTCAGATACGTTCGCCTCGAGCAGGCGGTCGAGAAAACGCCGAGCTTCATTAGACCCATGCCGATCAGCATTCGCCCGCCGCTCAGCTCGATCATGACAAAGGGGATCCCCAGCAGGTGCATCCAGATCACCTCGCTGGCCCGGTGCTTGACCACCTGGAAGTAACTCGATCGGTGCCACGCCATCTCCTTGAGGAATCCTTCACGCGAGTCCCTGGTTGTAATCTCCTTCCAGCTATCGCGAACGCTCTTTTCCCACTCCTTGACCGGCTGACCTGCCCTCTCCTTGGCCTCGGCGCGCGCGGCCGTCTCGCGCAGGAACGGCACGAGGTACGCGCGAAAACCCAGGAACATCGGCACAAAGACCAGGTTCAGGCAAAGGCCGATGACGATCAACGTGCGCGGCCGTAGCTTGCGGAGCGGATAGAGCAGGAAGCCGCAGGCCGCGTACTCGACGAGGATATCGCCGCCCCAGATCAGGTACGCGTGGATCAATCCGATGACGAGCAGCCAGAAGATGCGCCGGTAGTAGACCCAGACGAGCCGTGTGCCCCGCGCCCTGGCCCGATCGGCCATCAGGACGAGTCCCGCGCCGAAGAGCATGGAGAACAACGACATCATTTTGGTGTCGAAGACGACATGGTTCAACGCCCAGAGCCCAACATCGAGCGATCCCGCGCCGGGGTCGAGCAACGGATTGGAGTCGACACCGTCGGGCCAGGCGAAGGCCACGATATTCATCGCCAGGATGCCCAGCAGCGCGACGCCCCGGAGCACATCCACGGACCTCACCCGGTCCTTCGCCTCGACCGGCTCCGCGGGTCGTTTGCGCTCGACCTGTTCCTCGACGCTTGCCATCGCCGGTCTCCTCTGGAGCGGAATCGCCACGCATTGACGGGATCAGTCATACGAAGCTTGCTCGAAACTCACGACGGAGGGCACGGAGAGCGGACAGAGACGCACATCAGGCCAACACCTGCCCGGCCTCATTGGCGATCGAGGTCCTCGAAGCTCTTGAGGAGGGTCGAGGCGCTTTCCTTGGCCTCGTCGAAGTGTGGCTCGTCCGCGTCCAGGGTGAGCAGGTAAACCGATTCCGGCTTTCGCCACATCACCTCAAACCCTCGGCGGGTCTGGCCCTTGGCGGTCGTGTACCGGAACGTGGCCCGGACGCCGGGCAGACCGCTCACGGGGAACATCTGCTCGTCAAGGATCTCGAAGTCTTTGCGGGACGACCTGAAGCTCGCAAGGCGGCGCTCGAGCAGGATCTTGGGCTCGGTCGCGACCTGCGAGGCGAACGCGGCGAAGTGCAGAAAGACGCCGTCCTCGCCGGGGAGCCTGAAGCGGATGACCGCCTCGCCCGGCTGCTCCTTGTCTTCCAGCGACCAGCCCGGGCCGGGCGCGGTCAGGCGGCAGCCGAAGTCGGCGTTGGTGTAGACACCGCCGGTGATCTCCGTTTTGAACTTGCCGGCCAGGGCCGGCGGCCGCAAGACGTGATCCAAGACCTTGATCTCGAGGCTCGCCGGCAAGGCGAGCCGCAGCGGCTGTGTCCCCTCGACCGTCTCGTGGTCGATGAACTTCAACAGGGCCGTCGACGTCCCGACCTCGTTGGCGCCCGCGTCGACCGCGATCCAACGGCCCACGTAGACCTCGTTCCACATATGGCCGGCCCATTGACCCGGGACCACCCGCTCGCCCAGCGCGATCCTCGACGGGATGCCCACCGCCCGCGCCAGGGACGCGAGGAGGGTGGCGTACTCGGTGCACTTGCCCTTGCGGCAGGCCAGGACCTCCGGGCCCGAGAGCGTCGCCGCCACGCCCGCCGGCTCGATGTTTCGCGACACCCAGTCGCTCAACGCCCGGACGGCCTCCAGGGCGTCGGTCCTGTCCCCGACGACCGCGCGGGCGACCGCGGCGATCTGCGGGTCGCGCGGCTTGATGTATCGGGACTCGCCCAGGTAGCGGGCGAACTCCGGCCCGACGACGGGCAGGCGCGCTGGGTTGGTCACCGGCGTCGGGACCACGATCCGAACGACCGCCCGCTGCCGCCCGTCCTGCCCGTGCCGCTCGACGACGCTCTGGCCGTCGGCCTCGAGCCGGAACCGGTCGAAGTCAATGTCCTTCCACCGGAGCTCGACGGTCAACGAGACCAGCCGCCTGATGTCGTCGATCCGCGTGTCGAGGGGGAACGTCAGCGCCTCGCGGCCATCGGTCTTGACGTAGGAGAGGTCGCGAGCCTCTTCGGCAGAGCCGCGGCGCAAGACGACCATGCCCGCCTCGGACGAGGACTCGCGAAGCAGACCGTCGGCATCCAGGGCGATCTGGAGCTCGCCGCGGTCTGCGCCGCAGTCCACCGACCAGGATGTGCCCGCGTCGTCCAGGCCGCGCCGTTTTACCCGCGCGGGCTGAAGCTCCCACGAATCGTCGTCGACAAGCATTACCACACCCTGCTCAAAGTCGCGCGGCCGATCGGCCAGCCAGTCGTCGAGGCAAGGCATGGGAACGACCTCGTCGACCCGGTCGAACACCCGCTCCCGCGTGACGCCGGCCACGGCCGCCGAGAGCTCGAGCCGCCCCCCCTGGAGACGGCCCGTGACCCGCGTCGCCCCCGACCCCTGCCTCCCCTCGATATCGATCGAGACCGGGTGGCAGGCCGGCGTCACGACGTAGGTGGCGCGCTCCTCGATCGTCTCCTTGCCCACCGGGTCGATATCGACGAGCATTCGCGACCAGCGGGTCATGCGATAGTTCCCGTCCGGGAGCCGGACCACCCGCGTGTGGACGGACCCGTACCGCGTGCCGTCGGCGGTGACGTAGACGTGCCAGGCGTCGCGCTCCCGGAGGGTGCCCATGGCGTTGCTCCCGGTCAGCAGAGAGAGGCCGAGGCCGAGGCCGAGGACAAGGAATCGACGCTGTCGAGGCATGGGACAGGTCTCCCGCGAAGAGGAAAAAGCTGAAGATCGGTTCGGGTGTACCCGTTCACGACGGTCCACAATGTTTTCTCGATTTTATTATTCATCATATCTCAATGATGTACATACTAGGAAGAAGACCGCGACCTCGGCGCCGCCGACAACGGCTTACTCCAAGCCGAGGCAACACCCGCCCCGCGTCCCGGGTCAAGGATCGCTCATGGTCCTCGACATAATCCCGACTAGGTTCTATGGCGTTCACTCTCGACCGCATCGAGCAGCTTGCGCATCGTGTCCAGGTAACCCATAAAGGCCCGCCGCCCGGCGTCGGTCAGGTGATAGGTCGTCTTCGGGCGGCGGCCCACGAAGGCTTTCTCCGACCGGATGTAGCCGGCCTCCGCCAGTTTCTGGGCATGCAGGCCGAGCACGCCGTCGGTGACGCCGAGACGCTTCTTGAGGGTGGTGAAGTCGAGCTGGCCCTCTATCTGGAGCGCCGTCAACATCCCCAGCCGCACCGGGCCGTGGACCGCCGTGTCGAGGCCGTTGAAGTCGATGGGTGGCCGGCTCATGACCCGTTGCCGCGTCGCAGTTGCCCCGCCTGGATGGCCGCGGCCAGCAGCCCGGAAACGGCCATCGCCGCGCCCCCCGCGACCACCAGTTGCCGGGGGGAACAGAGCGGGTGGACCAGGCCGTACGCGATCAGGACCAAGGCCGCGGCGGACCAGTAGCGCCGCCCCGGGCTAGTCGCCGCCAGCACGGCGCAGAGGGCACCGGCCATCGCCGTGGCGACGCCCCCCGTCATCCGGGTCGGCAGCCCCGAGCTTTTCGTCCACGCCAGGAAAACGCCGGCCACCACGCCGTAGAGCAGCCCGGCGCCGAGCGCGAGGTCGTATTCGCGGCGCCGGACCGGCGACCTGCCGGTGCTCCTTCGGAAGCGGTACCTCAGGCAGACCACGGCCACGACCGCCCCCAGCCCCGGCATCGCCATCAACATGCGCGATTCGGGGGGGCCGAACGCCCCCGCGGTGGACAGGATCAACCCGCACGGGACCAGCGCGAGGTTCAACCACACATCCTCCCAGCCGAACGGCAAACCCATTCCCGCGGCTTCCCGGATCGTCTCGAGATCCTCGCGAATCCGTTTGATCTCCGCCTGGCCCATCGACTTGTTCTCCGCTCCCGCCTGCTGCGAACCCAATTGCTCCAAGTCTACGACTACTTTAAGAATTAGAGTATTGGCCAGGACGTGTCAACACCGAATCGCCCGCCGGGGGAGGTCCTTGAACTCAGACAGCTCGGAGGAAGAATCGCCTTCCGCCAATCCGGAACACGTCGTCGTCGCATCCATGGCTCTTCCTTCCTTTTTCGCCAACGTCTTTATGGAATCCGTATCGCCTCGGCCCGACATTGACCCTGTCCCACTTCCGCTCTTCCGTCACCGCCGGCTCGCCCAGCGATTCCCACCGTGAAAACGCTTCCACCATCAGAAAAGGTGCCAGGAACCGTTGATCAACGGTTCCTGGCACCTTTTCTGATGGTGGGCATGCGCCTCGGGCCGAGCCGGCGGATGAGCGCATGCCCATGAAGACGTGCGCATGGCATCCAACACCGTTCCTGCTCAGCCGTTTGAGCCGAAACCGCGAGTCGCGGTGGAGATCAGCGAGAAGTCTCGAAAAACGCGGATATCCAATTTCCGTGGGCTGACAGCGGAAAAGGTGCCAGGAACCGTTGATCAACGGTTCCTGGCACCTTTTCCGCTGGCCAGCGCATCGAGGCTTCGGGCGGTATGTTGATTTGAACAGAAAGGGCAAACGGGAAGCGGCTGGTCGACCGCGTCGGCGGTCGCCGGGTGGTCGTGGTGGCGGCTCAACCTTTCCTGGGTTTGCGACGCAGCAGGTTTTCCAGCAATGCGGCGTTGTCTGCCTTGCCGACCCACGACCACCAGAGGGATACGCCGAGCGAGACGACCTGTCCCTTGCCGGTCGAGGCCAGGGCGACGAAGTGCTCATCGGGATTCTTCGGGGAGCTGACCAGGACGAGGGTCCGATCGTGATCGATCACCACCCCCGGCGAAGGTCGATGGAAGCTGAGCGCCTTGACGCCGTCCGTTTGGGGGCAAGGCGTGATATTCGCGGCCCCGACCTCGATCGCGCCGACGTTCGGCATCTCGACGTTTCGGATTTCCAGGCCGGAGGGGATCAGGATCTTGTTGGCGTTTTCCACGGTGCCCATGAAGAACGCGTTTGCCGCCAGGATTACGCGTCCCCCGTTCTGTGCGTATCGCCGCAGGGCGGCGATGTCCTCAGCGTTCAGCCGGATGAGGCCCATTTCGCCGAGCAGAACGGTGTCGTATTGCGACAGTTCGACCCCGTCGAGCGCGCTCTTGGCGGAGCGAACGTCGACGTAGTCGACGTCGAAGCCGCCGGCCTCGACGAGCTTCAGCCAAGGATCGAACAACTTGGCGTCGCCGGTCGAGAACTTCTGGAAGGGTGTGTCGGCGACCAGGATGCGGGGTAGAACCGGCTTGCGCGGTCGTATGTCAGCGCTGACCGGCACCTCGACACGGCGCTTACCGAGCGACATGACAATCGGCGAAGAGACCTTGCCTGGGTTCGCGGTGTCGATTGTCACCGCGATATCACAATATCCCTTTCGATTTCCCGGGCCGTACTCCTGCGTGCCCTGATTGACGGAGTCGACCTTTACGAAGGCGGGAGCCGTCACCTTCGCTTTCCCCGACTTGAGCTCCTCCGGGTCTACGAAGATCCGGACGCTTCCCTGAACCTTCGCCGCGACATGGACAATCCCAAAGTTCAGGCGGTCGGGCTGGATCTCACCCGCGTCCGCGGACGCCCGCATCGTCAGAGGCAGGAGGCATCCCACGAGGAGTCGGGTGGCAGAGTGCTTTGGACACAAGTGAACAATCATGAGCCCCCCAAGTGGGATCGAGCGCGACGATACGATTCAACAGCCTGCCGGCGGTTGACCGCGTCGTCCGGATGCTTGTCCGGCTCTCAGGAACTGGCATTGGAAACCGGCCGCATTCCCGTGTCAAAGGGAAAGCCGGAGAAACTGGAAGACTTCTCGCGGATCTCCAACACGACCGGCGGTTTCGACTCAAACGGCTGAGCAGGAACGGTGTCGGGTGCCATGCTCATGTCTTCGTGGGCATGCCCCCAGAATTCCGGATTCGCGCTTGGGGGGATTATTGGTGGAGATCAGCAAGGAGTGTCGTTATTTGCCGTTACCATAGTGTCCCCTCGGCACCACCTTGCCTTTGCCGACCACCCGGGTTCCGCCGTCACTATGCCAAACCAACTGTGGATCAAGCGGCGCATCGAGGTGTCTCCAGGACGCAGACGGGCCGATATACTGCTGATAGGCTGACCGCAGGTTCTTAGCCGTTGACGTGCAGCCGGAACACCCCGCGAACAGCAGCAGAAGTCCCGATCGAATGAAGCGTCGCGGCATCCTTGCCATAACACCTCCTCACGAGCATATCGTGTGTCCTGCTGCGTTGGACGGGCGAGAGCGACGCACGACCTGAATGCGCTGACCCAAGTAACGCTATGTCGCCCCGGTGATGGATTCGCCGCGATTTTTGTCCTGCCGGCCTTCAGGCTCAGTCGCGCCAGTGATCGGCGGACGACTGCGCCGCCGAATTCACGAACGATCGTGCGGATGACAGGGCAATGGACTGTGCCAGCGGGCGCGTGACGGCTTTGGCGACGTGGCGGCGAAATGTGCCGTTCTGAGTGTTGGAAGCACACCCGGAAAAACACGCGAATGATAGAACAACCCCTCGCAGAATTGACGATCTCTGCATCCGTGCCATTGTCGCAATTCCTTATTAATTAGATCATAATTGATATAATAAAATACATTAATAATGCTGTAAATATATCTGCTCATGCCATTGCCGGGTCATTTGCTTGGCCCCAAGGCCTTGAAACGTCCGACATTGTAAGCATTCCGGCCAGTCTGCCAAGGGCAAGCGAACCACGTGTTTTCGGGACTCCACCGAGGGCAATCGGCGAGTCTCCGATAGCGAAGATGCAGGCCGCGGGCAGAAGTTACAAGCCATGCGCTGAATCGAGCCGATTTGTACAACGTGCATCGTTTCCGACGATGGAAAAAGCGATCCATAGATCGGGATGACGGGGAACAAAGAGGAGATGTATTGGTGGATGGCGATTGGCGTTAATCGCTGAGTCCATTTGATTTCAGTCACGCCCTCAACCGCTATTTATAGCGCATTGCTACTTTCTCTAGCTCCCATAAGTGCGTGGCCACGACCTCCTGGTGAGCGCCTTCTGCACGCGGGAGCGCCGTCCTGGACGCTCCGGCGTTCGAGCGGATCGGAAACGACGCAGAGCATCGCCGACCGCATTTCCACGGCGACGGCGGGAAGGAGAGCAAGTCCCAACAACACCTTGGGATCGGTCGATGCTCGGGTGGTGTTGAGCGCGCAGCCTCAAAAAAAGACTCGCTGCGACTTGACGTGACTTTTGGGTCACGTTACCATTAAATCACACTTCGGTCCACCCGGTTCAGGGGGGCCGATCGGGACTCTGGACGACCCAGGCACGTGGGGGGTGAAACGCAATGAGCCTGACCGATCTCACGATGGAAATCGCACAGGAAATCACGATCAAGGCGCCTGCCGAGGATGTGTTCCGAAGCCTGCTCGCGCGGCTCGGGGAGGAGAACGGCAGTCCGGATGGCAAGGCGATGCCCATGGTGCTGGAGGCGTGGCCCGGTGGCCGTTGGTTCCGCGACCTCGGCGGGCAAGCCGGGCACCTCTGGGGATTTGTACAGGTGATCAAACCGCCGACGCTGCTCGAGTTCACGGGCCCGATGTTCATGTCGTATGCGGCCGTGAATCACGTCCAGTTCCGGCTGACGCACGCAGACGGAGAAACGAAGCTGGCGTTCCGGCACCGGGCGATGGGAATGATCGAAGCCGCCCACCGCACGGGCGCCACAGCGGGATGGGGGTATATGTTGACGCGAATCAAGGAACGTGCGGAAGGCTGATTACCGCTGTGTTGTGCCCCAGTGGAAGCGACGGGTTTGCGTTCGAGTAGCAATCGCATGGCCGACGACATGGACCAGGTCTGGAAGGCCCTCGCCGATGAAACCCGGCGCGCGATCCTTGACTACTTGCGAGAACGCCCCCGCACGACCACCGAGGTTGTCGAACAGTTCCCGAAGCTTTCGCGGTTCGGCGTCATGAAGCACATGGACGTTCTGCGCGACGCCGGCCTGATCCTGACCCGCGAGGAAGGACGCAAGCGCATCAACACGCTCAACGCGCTACCGATCCGGAGAATCTACGAGCGCTGGGTCAGCAAGTACGCGGGGGCGTGGGCCGAGACGCTGCTGCGCATCCAGGAAGACGCCGAACGCAGCGCGAACGGCGCAGCGCCGAAGCCCGACGCCAATTCTGAGAGCTCCAATCACACGACAGAATGATCGGATCTGTTGAATCGACTAATCATGGCGGCCAAGCCGTCCCGGCCAGGAGAAAACCGATGACAGCCCATACGATCGTTGCGCACGACGACTGGATCACCGCGCGCCAGGAGCTGCTTGCGAAGGAGAAGGAGTTCACCCGTGTTCGAGATGAGTTGAGCCGGCAGCGGCGCCAACTGCCGTGGGAGAGGGTCGAGAAGCCTTACCTCTTCGACACGCCTGGCGGTAAGGCGACGCTTGCCGAGCTCTTTAGCGGCAAGAGCCAGTTGATCGTGTACCACTTCATGTTTGCGCCGGAATGGGAGGAGGGCTGCCCGAGCTGCTCGTACGTGGCCGATCATTTCGACGGCAGCGCCGTGCACCTCGCGCAGCGCGACGTCACGCTGCTGGCGGTCTCGCGCGCGCCGCTGGGGCGGATTGAAGCGTTCAAGAAGCGCCTGGGTTGGCGGTTCAACTGGGTGTCGTCGTTCGGCAGCGATTTCAACCGCGACTTCCACGTTTCGTTCACGAAGAGCGAGCTTGCCAACGGGGCCGTGTATTACAACTACAATATGCAGGCCTTTCCTGCCGAGGAAGGGCCGGGCGTGAGCGTCTTCTTCAAGGAGCCGGCGACCGGCGAAATCTATCACACCTATTCGACCTATGGTCGCGGCCTCGACATTCTGATCGGCGCGTACAACTTCCTCGACCTGGTACCGAAGGGGCGCGATGAAGACGCGTTGGCGTTCACGATGGCGTGGGTTCGCTATCACGACCGGTACGTCGACAATGAACTTGTCGACCTCAAGCGGACGTACGAGCCGCCCAAGGTCACGGCCGACACCTGCTGCGCGGGGGAGGAACAGTCGTGAAGGAACGAGGGTGCCGCGCAGCACGCGAGTGCGGGTCGCATCGAGGACCTGCGACGCGGACGATTGAAGTTGATCGGCGCTGGGCGCCGCTGATGCGGCGGTGCGTTGAGACGGCCGGATGGGTCGTTCCCGCCGCATTGCTCGCGCTCGTGCCCAAGTGTCCGGCGTGCCTCGCGGCGTACGTTGCGCTGGGGACGGGAGTGACCGTCTCGGTATCGACGGCTGGCTCCTTGCGCGTTGCTCTGATGGCGCTCTGCGGAGCAACGCTGGGCGTTGTGGCACTGCGGCGAACGCAATGCCATCTTCTATGCGGGGGAACCCGGGGCGCGAAATTCGGGAGGATCAGTGGACACTCCTCGCTGATCCCCACCGGTCATCCGTCACGCGAAGCCGGGGGTCTGGGTGCCATGCACACGTCTTCGTGGGCATGCGCCACGGGCGGAGCCGGCGGATGTGCGCATGCCCACGAACACCGTGGGCATGGCACCCAACACCGTTCCTGCTCAGCCGTTTGAGCCGAAACCGGGAGTCGTGGTGGCGATCAGCGAGAAGTCCCCTTTTTTTGCATGCTTCGGGCGGTTCGAATCAGAATTGACGCCCCGGGCAGGTTAAGTTTGTGGGTGTTTGGCACAGCTTTTTCCGAGAATAATCGGCACGGATCATCCTGAGTTCGGTCATTCGATCCGACTGGCACCCGGGCTTCGCGGGGATGGCCGGACTCAATCGACCCGATCTTTGGAGCCGCGATTATGTTCGCACTCGTCGTCGCCGTTGCCGCGCTCGCCCAAGCGCCTGAGTATGTCGCCGGTTACAAACCCAAACTCGGCGACAAGGTCATCCTCGCTCGCGACGAGCCGGCGAGGAGGGTCGCGATCGCCAAGGACGCCGGCGCCGCGATGGGGTTCGAGGACATCGTCAAGGATTCGCCCGATTCCGCTTATGAGGCGGTGCTCGACGGCGATCAACTCTCCGAGATCGATGCCGGGACTGCGGCCCAGATCGTCGAGGATGTCAAGTTTCTTAAGAACCCGACCATCTTCAAGATCCGTATCCTTGAAGGCCCGTCCAAGGGGAAGACGGCCTATACTTACGCGACGTTCTGCCGCAAGGTCGACCCCGCCGTCGCTAGGGCCAACGCCGACCGCCGAAAGAAGCGAGGCCCCCTCAACAAGGAAGCCATCGTCGGCGAAGTGAAAGAGGCGCTCGCCAAGGCCAAGCCCAACGATGCCAACCAGGGCCTGAGCGAGAAGAAGAAACTCGTCCGGGAGGCCGTCAATCCCATCTGCGAGAAGCACAAAGCCGACTACAAGGAGATCAACAGCCTCGCCACCCAGTCGGGCATCTTCGTCATGCTGAACGGACAGAAGTACGACGTCGCGGGGAACCGGATACGGAAGTGAGTCTGCTGCCGGAATCCGTAGAGTGGTCTGCCGATTGCTTGGTCACGAGCCGTTGCGGCCGGCTCGCGTTCGACCGACGCTCGGGCGCAGTTTGTCGAGCCGATGGATGAATATTAATAACATTGTATCATAAAATACTGGTGCTTCGCGGGGTGCATGAAATGCACCACTCCGTTTCACGCCAAGAAGATGGTGCATTTCATGCAGCCTACAAAGCCGCACAGGGAAAGGGGAGTCGCAATAGCCAGCCGTAATGGGACGATTACCGCGAAGACGGACAGTGCCGCGCTGTCTCCTCGGTGGTCCGTCGCTTGTTCATGGATTCCTCCTCGGTACAGTTTACCGAGGGATTCGCATTTCCGGTGGACCGGTTTCTGGGGAGTCGACCAAAGGGACATCCCTTGCGAGCTGAGGGCAGGTCGCAAGGGATGTCCCTTTTCTGGATGAAGACTACGCGTTGGTGTTCGCGTGGTGCAATTCCGCCGTAATCGGATTTCCTCGCTTCCGTTCACCGCACTGGGTTAGTTCAGTTGGCGATGATGCGGAGGATGTGGTCGACATGGTTGAAGTACCACGCGTTCGACGAGTTGGGCGCACCGAACGGGCGGATCTGCACGCCTTCGGGGACGACCTGATCGTTCGAGTTGATGTGCCACGGATTGGTGCCGGTCGAGTCGATGACGAGGTTGTTGTCGACGTTGTTTTTGTCCTTACCGTACTGGCCGAGCCAGATGATCGCGTGCGTTGCCTGCGAGGGGTTGCTCGGGTTGCCGTTGATGATCAGGATGTCGCCCGGCTGGACGATGTTCAGGAAGCTCTGGTAGCTCGTCCATTGGGTGTGGTCGATCGCCTGGACGTTGATCAGGCTGGGGTTATTGAGCGAGGTGGGGATGATGGTGCCGTTCAGGTTGGTCTGCGAGATCAAGGCTTGTTGGGTGGTGTCACTGTTGATGGTGATCCCGAGCGCGTCGGCGTACACCAGCGCGGTGAAGTTCGTGCAATCGATCCCCTGGCTCTGGTAAGCGACGGTGGTGGTGAGGTTCCAGGTGCTTCCCTGCTTGGGGCTCCAGCGTGCGTTGTAGTGATGCTGGTAATCGACGCCGATGTAGCTCGCGGCCGCGGCGATCACACGCTCCCGAAGCCAGTTGGTTCCCTGGCCGGCGGGGATGGTGGGTGGGGTGTTCGGTACTTTGGCGGGGCCCCAGGGGCCGTCGCCGCTGGCCACGATCGGCGTGTTCGGGAAGAGGCCGTTGTAGATCGACGGAGGCGCTGCGGAGAGGTTGATCGAGAAGGGCGAAGTGTAGTCGATCTTCGGGTAGGCCACGAGGTTGGTCGGTACCTGAGTGTCGGCCGGGAGGTCGGTCGGCTGCGGGGCGTTGCCGCCGGTCGCCGCGTCCTTGCGCGACTGGAGCGGCCAGAAGCCGGTGGTCGAGGAACCGGTGAGGGGCTCGAAATAGGTGTCTTCCTTGTTCGGCAGGCCCTTTGAGGTAAACCCTTGCACCACGAAGTCGATGGCGCCGGTCGCGCCGAAGATCACCGTGGGCGTGACCGGCCCGGTTGACGTCGGGAATGTCGCGGTCGGGTTCTGGACGGTGCTGCGCTGGTAGACGTAGCCGCCGCCCAGCGGCACGAGCGTCCCCGTGCCGGGTGAGTCGAGGGGAAGGAACCGGACGGCACTTGTGCGTTGCCAGGGTACGATCGCCGCCTCCTGCTTCCCGTTGCTCGCGGTCCCCGTCACGACGATCGACCCAGGCGCGTTCTCGTTGGAGACCACCGCGACGCGGATTCCTTGCGCGGTGTCGCCGAGCGGCGAGGTCGCCCAGACCCATCGTCCGGCCGGGGGGTCAAAAACGGCGACCTGGCCGGTGGCGTTCGACCCGACAACGATGTCGGGCGTGCCGTCGCCCGTGACGTCGCCGGCCGAGAGACTCAGTCCCTGGGTGGTATTCACCGGGACGTTGTTGATCGTCTTCACGACGTGCCACGTCGCCGACGTCGGCTGATAGCCCAGGATTTCCACGGACTTGGCATTCGAACCGGTGGACGCGACGACCAGGTTGTCGGGTCCGCTGCCACTGAATTCGGCCGCGGCGAGCGTGATGCCGTTGGAAGACCCGAGGCCCGAAACCGTAAGGGGGGAGCCCATCGGGACCGCCGTGACGGGCGAATTATAGGGACTGTTCTGGGTGAGCTGGAACGAGAAGAATTTAATGGAAGGCGACGCCCCATTCTGACTCGCCGTCGACGAGATGGCCAGATCGGACGAGCCGTTGCCGTTGAAGTCGCCCAGCGCCACCGAGAGCGGGCCGACCCCCGGGCCCAACGGGTCGGTAAGCGTGACCAGGGGGAGCGCTTCATACCCGGTCTGCGTATCGCCGGTCTGCCCCGCGCCGCTGTAGATCGTCACTATGTAATGCCCGTCCTGATGGGTCGCCACCGCCACATCGGCAAACCGGTCGACATTGACATCCCCCAACGCCAGCGAGTCGACCCCGCTGCCCGAGGTGCTTACGACGGCCGACGCCTTGACCGTCGAGAGGCAGAGGCGATGCTCCAGGAGCTCGACCGCCGGCCGTGCCAGGCGTCTGCCAGTGTGGGGGCGAGAGGACGAGAAGTACTGCTTTTTCGATCGTGTCATCGTAAAAGTCACCGTGGTCGCCTCGTGGTCGCACCTGAGCGCATCGGTCTTGGCCCGGAGGCCGGACGCTGCCGGAAACCAATCCACGGGAACTCTAGAACAAATCCGGGCGTGTGAGGCGCAGGGTCGGACGCCATGTGTTGTTTTCGCTATCGGCAAGACCAAAAAGCATCATCCGGCCGTGCGCCAAGAAGCTTGGGACTAGATGCGGTCCATCCGGGAGGAGGAAACTGAACCTACCGGCCTACCGCAAAGTCGCCGACGCGGACGGTCGGCCGGGGGATTCCTGGACGACGTGTGCAACTCGAAAGACGAGCTGTTCTCGGCGGTGGTCGAGTCCATCAAGGGGCTGTTTCTCGGCAAGCTCCGGAGCCCGGACGTCTACGCGGCCGGGCCGGTCGAGGCGATCGCCCTCTTCTGCGGCCGTTTCGTGGAGTTGGCGTGTTGGCGAGATGCCGTCGGCTGCCAGCGTGTCGCCCTGGCCGCCGCCGCCCGATCTCCGGCGATCGCCTGGGCGGTGTACGACACTCTGTTCGCCGAAGCCTGCCGATCCCTGGCCGCCTACCTACGCACCCGCAAGCTGACCCGAAGCCCAGAGCAGGACGCCGAACTCCTCCTGTCGGCGACGACCGGAGGGCCGGTGATCCGCCACCTCGATGGGGTGGACGACCCGTGTGCGGACCTTCCGGGCGATGAGACGGTAGGAACACGAGTGGATATGAAGAGAATCCGGGAAGCTATCACGCTCATCGCGTCGACGTGGAAGCTTTAGTGGATTTCCGATTCGCATTCACACTGGAAACAGGTCGGGAGTCGGAACCGGCCCCCTGGCATTCAACGGCTTTGCGACTGCTGGACCCATGGTGGGACCCTTACGAAGATCGCGCGCGGAATTGGAGGCCGTTTGGTGGGCCCGATGGTTATGGGCTCGGCCAGACGATCACGTTGGGCCCGGTTGGGGTGCTCGGCGTGCCGGTCGATTCCAGGGTGACTTTCAGGGCCGTCGGCGGCGTCGCGAGGAACGCGCCCTCGGTGATGAGGAGCGCGCTCCCCTGGGTGTTCGGGGTGATGGTGCCCAGGGAGTTCCAGCGTCCGCTGTACAGCCCCCAGGCGTGATAGACCTCTCCCCTTGGTGCCGGAGGCAGACTTGAGAATGTCGTGACGGCCATTGGGACGCCGGGACGCCCCCGGTAGTTGCCGTGTGTCGCCGCGGGTGTTCCGGGCGTCGCCGCGAGCCGCCGGGGCACGACGTCGCTGGACGTTACCAGGCGGAGGGCCGCTTCGTCGCGCCGAGCGGCGGTCCTCAGCGCGCGATCGCGGATGAGGACGGTCGCGAGCAGGACGACGAGGAGCAGTCCGCCCGCAAGCAAAGGGGCGAGGTGGGACCGGAGCCTCTCGAGGCCCGCACGGATTCGGGTCTTGGTGGTCCCCAGCGGGACGTTGAGGAAGTCGGCGATCTGCTGGTGGGTCAAGTCTTCGAGGAACGCCAGGCTCAGGGCCTGGCGCTGGGGTGGCGGCAGCGTCTCGACGGCAGCGCGCACCACGGCGCGGCGGTGCGCGCGCCAGGCTGCCTCCTCGGGGCCGGGACCGCGCTCGATTGCGCGTTCGAGGAGCAGGCCGTCGGGATCGGCCTCGACCTGGGGTTGCCGTCCGCGCCTGCGCAGCTCGTTGAGCACCTGGTGATGAGTGATTTGCAGGACCCAGGAGCGGAACGTCCCGAGCGCGGGGTCAAACGCGTCGGCCTTGCGCCAGACGGCCAAGAAAACCTCCTGCACGATCTCTTCCGCGGCGGACGGGCCGAGCGACCGCGCCGCAAGGTGGAACATCATCGAGGCGTACCGTCCGTGGAGCACGCCGAGCGCATCGGCGTGCCCTGCGGCGAGACGGCCCATCAGCGACTCGTCGCTGGGCCCCTGCTCCGCGGCCGATCGGCCGTTTTCGTCCGCGCTCATCCGATGTTCCCGGCGTTCGACGTTCAGCGCAACTCTCGCAAGCTAGAGGCGCAGACACCCCGCTGTCCAGTCGCGAGCCGATGGGACAGGAGTTCTAAAGCGACGAATCCGTGATGGCCAGCGACCCGACTCTCTCGCGAGAGGCCACAGTCGTCAGGCCGAGCAGGGTGCGGAGCTTGTCGGCAGGCACCCCCTTGAGCGGTCCCGGCGAGGGTGCCGTCCCGGGTGCCGGCTGCGGGAAGGCCGTCGAGCGGGCGGTGTGGAAGGTCATGTTCCCCTCGACCTTCTGGAGCGTCTGATGGATATGGCCGTTGAGCACGGTGACCGAACCGAACCGCCTCAGAAGGGTCAGGGCCCGCAGGCCGTCCTCCGTTCCCCAGCCCCACTGGGGGTACACCGACCACAGGGGAACGTGGCCGAATACGACGATCGGCGTGCTGTCGCCGAGGCCCGCCACGTCGGCCTTCATCCAGTCGAGCTGCTCGGCGCCCAGAACCCCGAGGCCCTTGTCCGTCCCCTGGCTCGCGACATTCACGAGGCCCAGGAAATGGACGCCGCGATGGTCGAAACTGTACCAGCCTTCCCCCTTGGTCCCCTTGCCGAACCGCTTGAGGTATTCCGACCCATCGCCGATGACGTCATGCTCGCCGGGCACCCAGAAGATCTTTCCCACCTTCGCGCCCGTGAGGATTTCCGCAACCGTGTCGAATTCCCGGGGGGTCGCGAGGTGGGTAAGGTCCCCGGTGTGGATCAGGAAGTCCGGTTTTTGCGGCAGGGCGTTGATGCGTGCGACGACCTCCTCGAGCGTGCGGATCACCGTGTTCTTGTAGGGGTCCTTGCCGAAGCCGATGTGGCTGTCACTAATCTGGACGAAGCGGAAGCCGCCCGTGGCCTTGCCGGCATCCTGCCCGAACGTCCGCGAGGAGAGCACCCCGCCCCCGACCGTCCAGAGGAGCCCCGTTCCGGCCCAGGCCATGCACTTGAGGAACCCGCGACGGTCGACGCCGTCCTCGTGCTGACCCGTGTTGGTGGAAGCGATCATTCGTTTCAGTCCCGCAAAACAAGCCCGGGACGCAAAGCCGGCACGGCCCTGCCTCCCCCCGTGACGTTCGGGGGCCATCCCGAATCGACGGCCACTCCGCCGCTCGAGGCCCACGATACCGGATACACCGGATCGTCCTCGCTGGATTGGTGATTTCCTTTGGCGAAGCGGCGCGCTTGTCTTTCTCGTCCGAACTTTGAGCCCGAACGTGCAGCATGGCACCCGTCGACATTGGGCCGTTTCTCCGGCGGATTGTTGGGACGTGCGGGGGAACCGACGCGTTGCGGGAACCCGTTAGGGCAATAGGTCAAACGCCAACGTCGGGCAACTCGGCTGGTAGCGGCGGGCGTACGCAACCGATGGTCCGCTCGTCACAGGCTCCGAACCGCCGGGGGGCTGGTAATCGATGTCCAAGCCGCCCCCAGGCAGGTCGGGTCCTCCATCACCCGTCGCCAGGGCGATTTCGGCGGTCCGATCCGAATATGAGAGTTCACGAACGATCGCCGATCACAAGAGGGCGGCAGTGAGCGGCCGTCATCGGGATCCTTCGGAGCCTTGCGCCAGACGGAGCCTCTCCAGGAGCGGGAGGTTCGCTGGCCCTAGTCGCTCGGCGGCCTGGAACGGTAACATCCAACCGGGATATTCCGGCGGTAGGGCACTGACCTGATCGAGCTGCTTGACCTCGTCTTCGGTGAGCTTGAGCTCCACGGCCGCAAGGTTGTCGCGCAACTGGTCGTGTCGCTTCGCGCCGATGATGATCGACGTGACAACGGGCTTGGCGAGCAGCCAGGCGAGCGAGACCCGGGCCGCGCTACAGTCGTGGGCCTGCGCGATCGGTGCGATCACGTCGAGGATCTTCCAGGTCCGCTCCTTGTCGACGAGCGGAAAGTCGAACTCCGAACGGCGCGAATCCGCGGGCTTCTGGTTGGTACGGCTGAACTTGCCGGAAAGCAAGCCGCCGGCGAGCGGACTCCACACGAGGAGGCCGACCTTTTCGGAGACCAGGAGGGGAACGATTTCCCGTTCGAGGTCGCGGCCGGCGATCGAATAATAGGCCTGAAGCGTATCGAACCGGGCCAGGTTCTTGAATTCGGAGACGCCGAGGGCCTTGGCGATCTTCCATGCCTGCCAGTTGGAGCAGCCGATGTAGCGGACCTTTCCTTGCTGCACCAGGGCGTCGAGAGCGCGGAGCGTCTCTTCGACGGGGGTCACGGAGTCGTTGGCGTGGATCTGGTACAGGTCGATATGGTCGGTCTGCAAACGGCGGAGACTGGCCTCCACCCCGTCCATGATGCGTCCGCGAGAAGCCCCGATGTCATTGCGCCCCGGGCCGACGCGCCCGTAGACCTTCGTCGCGATGACGACATCCTTGCGCGCGATGTCCAGGTTTTTGAGGGATTGCCCGAGAATCGTTTCGCTCTGGCCCTCTGTGTAAACGTCGGCCGTGTCAAAGAAGTTGATCCCGGCATCAATGGACGTCTTGACCAGATCATCGGCCCCGGCCTGGTCAACAGCGCCGATGACCTTGAACAACCCTTTGCCGTCCCCGAACGTCATGGTTCCGAAGCAGAGCTTCGAAACCAGGAGACCGGTATTGCCGAGCGTTGCGTAATCCATGATGTTATCCTTTCTTGCGAGTCAGATGCTTCGTTGGCGGGAAGGTGAGTGCGGTCGGGCCGCGCAGAGAACCTCCGCCGCCGTCGGCGCCGGCCGGAATCTTACGTTTGGCGGCCGCTGTTCGGTGTCCCTGACTCGTCCCCATCGCGTCCTCTTCAGCTTAATTCATGAGCGAGCACTCGCTCATTCACTGAGTCGAAAAGTCAGTCGGCGACCGCCTTCCAAAAGGCATCAAAGCCGGCCTTGGTGTAGCGCTTGGCCTGTGCAGGCTCACGGAGGATGAAATCCATCGTCGTATCGGCGATCGCGCTCATGATCGCCGATGCGAATGACGGAGGCTGGTGCCTCATCGCGCCACCGGCGGCGCACTCCCGCATCATGTCATTGAACTCCCCGAATGCGTTCGCGACGAGCGTCTTGCTTGCTTCGGTGATGCGGTCGGACACCGCCAGTTGCCGCACCGCCCTCCGCTTCAAGGGATGTGCCGAACCCCAACCGATGTAGCGATCCCAGACGTGGCGGCTCCGCTCGATGAGACTCTTGCCGGCAGGGTAGCCGGTCATCATGGCGGCGCAAAGGTCCGTCTTGAGCTCCAGATATAACCCGTTCAGCAGCTCGTCCTTGTTCGCGAAGTACGTGAAGAGCGTGCCTTCCGCCACGCCCGCACCCTTGGCAATCTTCGCGGTCGGAGCGCTCACGCCGAGCATCGCCACCACTTCGGTAGCCGACTCGAGAATTGCGGTCCGCTTCTCTTCGCTGAGAGGGCGTGCCATCTTTCTCCAAAAATGAGTGCCTGCTCAATCATAGGCGTGGCCTGACTCGCCGTCAAGCGATCGGCGGCTTTGTCTTCGAAGCCAGAACGGCGACGCGGGCCAGCGCGTTTCCAGGTCGTAGAAGTAATTTCGGTTCGTCACGTAGTCCGCAAACTGGGCCGTCGTTGACGAATGGTAATCGGCGGCTTGATCGATCCGTGACGTCAGCCAGGCCTCGACAACGTCCGCGGCCCTGAGACCGTCCGCCAGGGCTTTGTGAATCCCTTGGGACGAGAGTGGGTCGTATGCCGATGCCGCGTCTCCCACGGCCAGCCAGCGCTCTCCGGCGACGCGGTCGAGTAGGAATGAAGGCGCTGGTCTCGCGATCAGGTTGTCGGAAACGAGACGGCAGCCGCGCAGTCGAGGCGCGATGTGCAGGGTTTGCTGAAGACGCGCGAGCCAGTTGTTGGGCGATCGCAACGCGTTTCGTCTGATGTGCTCGGGATCGGTTGCGAAGGCGACGGCCAGCCGGTGGTTTGACAGCCGGGCGGCATACCACCAACCGTCCTCCACGGCTTCGAGCATCGTCAGCTTGGAGATCGACGACGAGTCGGCAGTCTCGAAGAAGCCGTAAACCAGGGTGATCCGATCGAGAACCCTTGGGGATGCGCCGACGCGTCTTGCGAAGGCTGACCGTAACCCGGTAGCGTCCACAACGAAACGGGCGAGAGCGGCGTGGTCCTTGCCGTCGACGCCGACGAGTTGCAATCGGAACCCGTCGTCTCCGGCTCGTTCGCCGTCGACGAACCTGGTCCCTTCGGAGACTGCTGCGCCCGATTCGACAGCCTTCTCGAGAAGGAACCGATCGAACTTGTGTCGATCCAGGTGCCACCCGTTGCCGTACGGATTGAGCAGGAAATCGTTGTAGCCGAGTCGCTCGTTGCCCCAGGAGGAGCAGCTCCCAAGACACGCCTCATGTCCTGCGGCCAGGAACTCTTCCAGGACGCCGAGCTCGTGCAGCAGGACCCGTGTGTCGGGTGGAATGCTCTCGCCGAGGCGTTGGGTTGTGTGCAGACCGTGCTCCACGATGCAGACGCGCGAAATTCCCCGGCGGGCGAGGGCCAGCGCGGCGGCGGCGCCGGCGACGCCGCCGCCCAGAATCAGTACGTCCCACCGGTTGCCTACGGTCATGGTCGAGCCGCCGATCAAGAGCTTGCAACCGCGGGCCCTTGCCCTGCACCGGGCGGCGGCGAGGCAAACAACAACTGCCGATAAGAGCGTGACAAGACTTGTTGCGTCTTCAATGCACGGTTCCCATGCCGTAAATGCGACCGGTCCGATGGCGTTCCTTGACGGCCAGCGGCGAGTTGAGGCGCAGAGTTTCGTGTTGCGTCTCGAGTAGCGGGCATCCGCTCTGAATCCACTTCAGGACGACGTCACGACAGGTGCCGGTGTTCGGCGGCGATGCCGGTAGCGCAAACACGGAACCCATGGGACCGGTAGGCGCGATGAGCTGGGTGTAGAATCGGCTCTCGCCCGGATTCCGTGGCACGACGAGGCCGTTCGCCGGCAACGCGATCGCTTCCATGATCGTACGCGTGGGTTGCTCGAACCACCAGGCGATGCTGTGGCTCTCGCCCTGCGGGTCCGCCATCGCGTTGATCTGGTGCCCGGGCGTGCCGCGCTGGATGGGACGAAGCTGGTCGATCAGCGCGGCCATCGCGCGCGCTGGCGAGATCCCTGGCGGGACGACGGGAGGTGGCGGCTGCGCCAGCGATCGCGTGTAATCGGCCCAGAGTTGGATCTCATCATCCGTGAACACGCGATACATTGGGCCCGTCTCGAAATTCATGAGCTCCTTCATCCGGCTGTTCTCCCAATCGCCGGGGGTGATCCACCTGTGTACCTCCAGCGCCTTGAGGAAACCGTGCGGGTCCGCGAACCACTCGTTGATGCGCGTCGGTCCGACCATGTGCGACTGGTGGTTCAGGCTCCCGTACTGCGCCTTGCGTTTGATCATGGCGATCATCTGGTCCTCGAGGGTGGGCTTGTTGAGGATCAGGTTCTGGAAGTCCGTCCCAAAGGTGCCGAGGCTGCCGAAGGCAACGAACCCGTTCCAGATCCTGCGCCAGGCCTGACGAGCCGCGGAATCACCCCCCACCGCGCGGATGTTCTCCAGGTAGATGCGCACCGCGTCCGCCGCACGCTGGCCGTGGCCGTTGACCGCGTTGTCGATGCCGATGTGCATGATATAGAAGTGCGGGTTCAGGCCGAAGTACTCAATGAGGTCGCGGGTGGGCTTCAGGTCGACGACCTCCCACTCGAGCTGCAGCGTCATGCCCAGCAGCTCGGGGTAATAGTCCTCCGAGAACTGCGAGATGGCAAGCTCGAAGGCGGGTACGGTGAACGCGCTTTGCAGGAACTGCGGGTCGAACGCGAACTCGCGGGAATTCAGCGGCGGCGGGTAGTAGCCGACGGAATGGCAAAGGTCGAGATAAATGTTGCAGTGGTTCTGCGAGACGTCGCCGTCGCCGAGCTCGTCCATTGAGATCGAGTAGAGGAGCGCCCGGACCTCGTCGATCGGGCCCGTCTTGCCGATGTTCCGCAGCCACGCGCCGTCGACGAGGTTGAACGGCGCCAGTTGGACGATCCGCGTGATCATGTCCTGGCGGGTCTTGAACAGCGGGTTGGCCCCGGGATCGCTCTGATCGGCGGCGTCGACGAGCTCTTGATAAATCAGGTCGAGCCGGGCCCGGAACGCGTCTTCGCTGAACTCGAAGAAGAGTTGGTCGGCCGGTGAGTTCGCGGCGTCGTTCGAGAACGCCTCGGCCCATGCGAGACTTTCATTTACGAATTCGCGCGCTCTGGGGAGGACATCGGGATGGTCCTCCACGTTCATGAGTTGGAAGAAAAGGGCGCGCTCATCGGCCGCGGACGCGTCGTAGTTGGGGAACGGGATCACGGGAGTCTGGCCGGTATCGATCAACTGGCTGCCGACCTCCAGGTAGCTGTCGCTGTCGAACGGTGTTCCGGGCGTATCGATGGCCGAGCCCTGGACGACGAAGCCGATGCGAACCCAGTTCTCGACCATCTGGAGGATCGGAGGCTGGTATCGCCCCCAGTTCTGCGGCTTGGTCGAGTCCGTGCCGGGCCCGCGGACGGACCAGCGCTGGTCGCCAAGCCGTTGCGCGGGGGGCTGCCCCTGCACTTGCGGCCAGGTCACGTCGCTCGCCGCGAAGACCGCCACGGGGCGTTGCGCGGGCCACGACCAGAAGAGCGTCTTGTTCCCACGGGGATTGGGAGACGGGAGGTGGGTCGCGCAGGAGTTATAGTCCGTGTGCCAGGGGATGGCCATGAATTTCGAGAGATCGCCCGGCTCGAGCCCCTCGTTGCCCGTGTGCCGGGGGATGTAGCCGGCCGTGAGCAGTGGCTTCTCGGCCGTCACCGAGCTGTAGTCGAGAGGCTTGGGACGTACGCGGAACGGGCCCGCACCGGAGGTTTGCCAGTCCTTGATGTAGAGATCGGGCTCGCGGACGACGAACGTCAAGTCGATGCCCGGGCTGAACCGGCCGCCGAGGCAATTCACGAGGGTGGCCTTGTCCAGGCTCTCGCCAGGCCCGAGCGCGGGCCCCGCGCCTGGGGAGAAATGGTCCCGCCCCAGGTTCCACTGCCGCAGGAAGAAAAACTGCGTCTTCCTGAGCGCGAGGAGGCCTTCGTTGGCGTCGCCCAGGGCAAGCGGCATGAGCCTGACGTTCCCGAACTGGTCCTGGTCGGGATCTCGGAAGATCGCCGCCACGCCCGCCAGCGGGGTCGAGAAGGGATCGGTCTGGGCCGTAATCTTGCCGACCGCCGCGTGCGCTGACCGCGCGTGCGGATTGAGATTGACGACCCACTGCTGGAGCGCAGCGCTGCGGAAAATGGGGAGTAATTGGTCGTCAAATGTGGGTTTGTACGATCGCTGATAGCCTCCATGTTCCGCGTCGTAGATCTTCGGGGCCAGTCCGAGTTGCCGGACCCAGGCGTCATAGATGTCATCCCAGAGGGAGACGACGTTCAGGATCTGGGGGGCGAACGAGGGATCGGTCGTGGTCGTCCACGCGCCGTGGACCTCGGCCACGCTGTCGTCGTCGAGCAGGAGGACGGCCGAGACAGGCCCGTCCGACGTATCGTCGAACCAACGGTCGTTGTTGACGGGTTGCGTAAGGGGTGGCGAGGCGCCATCGATCATCCAACCGGCGGCGCGACCGTACCCCCCCAGGACGATCAGCCGGCCGTGCTCGTCGGTCTGGATCTCGCCGAGCGTGTCGATCGCCCCCGCCGGGGCCTCCATCTGAGAGAAGGAATCGCCGGGGAACGACTTCGGGTAGTTCTTGAGCGAAACGATCGATTTCGCCTTGATGTCGAAGAACGACGCCGTCGTCGTCTGGTCGAAGCGGACCCCCGGCGTACTCTTGCCGGAGATCGTGCGCGGGCCGGGATCAATCGTCAGCTTTCTCACCCGAACCGGGTCGTTCAGGACGGCGACCGGGTCGGCCGGCTGTGGCGCCTTCGGATCAAGGGGCGATGCGTTCCTGATCGGAGGTAAGTTGGGCGGGATGTAACTGGAGATTCCTTGCGGCTGACCGATGTCTTCAGTCAACACAAATGTATTAGTCTTTTTATTAGCAAGATGCACGGTCCAGATGATATCTTTGACGATTTTGCCATCTATCTTGGAGCCGATGCGGATCTCGGTCCCTTGACCGTTGGGGTAGGATTCCTTGGCCGCAGCCGGGTACTGAAAGACCCGAAACCGGGGCGCCTGCCGTTTCAGGCCGCCGTTCGCATCTCGGAAGTCATGACTCGTGATATGCTCGGACTCCGTGCCCGGCCGGATCGGCAGGCCGCCGGTCGTTACGTTGTCCTCCGGTACGGGAAGCCCGGCCATGGTCTCCGGCGCGAGGTAGAATTCCTCACTGTTCCCGACCCTGCCGACACCGATGGCCGGATGAATTCTGTACACATAATTCGCCATAAGTTAATGTCCTTTGCCTCGGTGGAACGGATAGCGAAGGGGGTAGTGGCACGGAGCGTCAAACCACATACCGGATAACGGTATGCCTGCCGCGTCGGATAAGTTACCCCGTAGATGGGCTTGCAATCTAAACCGTCGCCATATCTAGCGTCAAATGAATTATTCTGACCGTCGTAGATAATGGAAGTCACAAAGAGACGAGCGGATACGTTCTCCGCTAATGTGCGCATGGCAATGGGCGTAGAACGTCCCCGTGGTGCTCTGCCCAGGTCTGACCCTGGGATCGGCACTTTTGGCGGCGGAGCAGCTCGCTCCCGGGCAACCGAGAGCCGGGCCGTTCGCCGGGCGTAGACGAAGGCCATCGACACCAAGGACGCGCGGGCTGTCCTTGTGTTCGTCTTCCGTGTGCCCTGGCGCAAACCGGAGGGAGCGGTTCGCCGGGGCACGAAGACTCTGGGCCGACTACCGGGAGGGAATACTCACCGGGACGGATGGGCCAGCCGTCGAGTTGTCGAATTGCCGCGGTCTGAGAGTTGAAGTCCCGCCTTCAGGCGGCGAAGGGACTGCCTCGAGGCGGAACTTCCACGAAATGCCTTGGCGCGATTCCGGGAGCGTTGCCGTCCCGGAATCGACGGGCGTCATTCAGAAGAGCTCGGTGATCGCCCGGCCTCCCTCGACGACGATGGGGGTCGGCCTCCCCTGCCCGCTGATCCAGTGCGCCTCGGGGTCGATCCCGAGATGGGTGAACACGGTGGCGGCCAGGTCTTGCGGCATGACCTTGCGCTCGAGGATCGAATCACCCCGGCGATCGGTTGCGCCGATGACCTGTCCGTGCCGCAGCCCGCCCCCCGCGAGAACGAGCGACATCACGTTCGCCCAGTGCTCGCGTCCCCCTTCGCGATTGATGGTCGGTGATCGCCCGAATTCACCCATCATCACAACCAGGGTCTGATCGAGCAGGCCGCGCGCCTCGAGATCGAGGACCAGGGCGGCGAGTGCCTGATCGACCTGCGGCAGCAAGGGCTTCAGCCCCTTTTCGATCCCCTTCCAGACGACGTGATCGCCATGGTGGTCGAAGTAGCCCCAGGCCCCGCTGACGAGCACGAAGGTGACCCCCGCCTCCACCAGGCGGCGTGCCAGGAGCGCCTTGGACCCCAGGCTGCCGCGGCCGTAGGCGTCCCGCGTTCGAGGATCTTCCCTGTCGAGCTCGAACGCGTGTTGTGCCTTGCCCGAGCGGACCAATTCCAGCGCCTGTCTCGTGTACTGATCGACGAGTTTCATGCCGTCGCCCGTGTCGAGCTCGGTTCGAAGCTGGTCGAACTGGGCGCGGAGCGCGTCGCGTCCGGCGACGCGGTCGAGGTCGACTCCCTTGGGCAGCCGGAACCTGCCGGCCAGTTCGCTCCCCTTGACCGGTTCGAATCCGGCCCCCATGTGGCCGGCTCCCCAGACATCGGCCGCCCAACTGCTGGCCAGGCCCACGAAGGGGGGCATCCCGGGGGCGTTCGGACCGCGAAATTTTGCGGCGACCGAACCCATGGACGGATAGCCGCCACCGTCGCGGCCGTCGTTGGTCCGACGCGCCAGGGGGTTGCCGGCCTGGAGCGTGATCGGCGTGTGGTCGCTCGCCGAGCAATCCATCGTGCGGATGACGGTCAGCTTGTCCATGATGGCCGCCTGGCGCGGCAGGTGCTCGCAGAACCGGACGCCGGGAACGCTCGTGGCGATCGTCCCGAAGGGGCCCCGGATCTCGGCCGGTGCGTTGGGCTTGGGATCCCACATGTCCAGGTGGCTCGGTCCGCCGGAGAGCCACAAGAGAATGACCGACTTCGGCGCCGAGGTGGTCGAGGGCGCCGCCGCCGCCCGGAGGCCGAGCCATTGCGCTGCGGACAACCCAGCGATCCCCGACAGCCCCGCGCGCAGGAACCACCGGCGAGACGGCGAACCGGCACGGAGCAAGTCGTGTCCCGGGGGCTGCCACGGATGGGCCCCGGCTCGATGGCTCACGGCATGCGGCAATTGCCCCGGTCGTGTTTCCACACCCTCGCCCTCCGATTCGGTGCCGATGTTCCCCTCAATGTGCCCGCGCCGGGTCAGGAAGATCATCGCATCCGGCCGCGTTTTCAGCAAGTCTTTAACGTTAATGTTGCGTGAAAATTGGGCCCTGCGTCGGGCTGCCGCGGCGCGTCATTTCTGGGTGGCCATTTTCACGTCGATATCGATCACGCCCCCCTTCGAGGGAATCTCGCGGTCGACCTCGCCCTCGATCCAGCCCGGACCGGGGGACGGTTTCTTCTTCCTCTCATCCAGCTCTTCGGGGCCCTGGGTGACGAGCATGGCCATGTGAGGGTCGTCCTTGAACTCTGCGGCCACGGGAGCGCTGCCGGGGGGGACCTTCCTGACCTTGACCTTGTAGTTGCCAGGAACGAGTCCCGGCTGGTTGTTCGTCACGGCCGTGTAGCTGCCCGACGGACCGCTGGTCGCGAGCCCGACCAGTCCGAGCTTGTTGTTCGGCTCCGGCACGAAAAGGATGGAGGCACCCTCCAGCGGTTTTCCGTTGACGGTCGCCGTGCCGCTGACGGGGACGAGGGAGGGTCCGCCGTCGCCGCAACCGCCGAGAAACGCGAGGGTCACCCCGAGGAGAAAACGTGTTCGCATCTTCATTGCTTCCGAACCCTTGATTGTGGCGGGAACGAGGAGACGGTTCCCCCCGGCGCCCGCCCGGATAGGAGGGATTGGTTAGAAGGCGTCGGCACCGATCACTTCGCTGCCGCGGACGGTCTGGAGCCCGAACCAGACCCAGGGATTGACCGTGCTCTTGAGGAAACGGACGCTGCCGTCGGCGAAAAGCATGTTCAAGCCACCGGGGTGCAGGCTCCCCATTTGCCATGCGTAGATCGCGCTGGTGCCGGTGGTCTGCGCGTAGTTCGGCAAGCCGTAAACCACGAGAGAGCTCGTCGGCGGATAAGCGCGGCCGTGCGACGACGTCCAGACGCCCGCGCCCCAGAAGCCGCCGTACGCCACGGAAGACTTGGTGGTCGTCGATTCGCCGACCATGCACGTGTTGCTCGTACCGTCCGTGATCCGGGCGATGTCACACGAGAAGTCGCTGCCGGAGAAGACGCCTTCATCGGGGGGCCGGTTGCCGTAGGCGGAGTAGGCGGCCAAAAAATAGCGCGGGTTGTAGTACTCGTAGTACCGGCTGGCGCAGAGGAGGTAGCTGGCGCGCGCGCCGTTGGTCATCGAAAAGGCGCCGGTGCCCGTGTAGGGCGTTTGGAGGCTGTCGGAGGGACAGAGGTAGGACGCGATGGTGGTCGACACCACGGTGGTATTCGCCAGGTAGCTGTTCGTGCCTCCGATGGGGTTCACGTTCGCGCCGCCGTTGGTGGCGTTGGTCGAGGGGAGCTGGAAGTTGTAGGCGTTGTAGAGCGCGCTCTGCTCCATCGAATTCAAGATGAGCGTGAACGCGGTCGTGTTCAGCAGGAGCCCCTGCGTGCCCGGCCAATCGTTGTAGTAGGGAGATCCGACGTTCATGCCGCCGTAGATCTTCGCCGGGGGAAAACCGCCGTTGGCGCTATGGTAGTTGTGCATTGCCAGGCCGATCTGCTTCATATTGTTCGTGCACTGGGAGCGGCGAGCCGCTTCGCGTGCCGCTTGCACGGCGGGCAAGAGCAAGGCAATCAAAACGCCGATGATCGCGATGACCACCAACAGCTCGATCAAGGTGAACGCACGCCGTCTCGCCATTGGGAAACCTCCCGGGGCGTCCGCCCCAAAAAAAGATGAACGCAAACCCGCGCCTCGGCGAGATTCAAAAAAACGATCGCGACCGAGAGCGAGTTGGGATGACGTCACAAAGTCCGCGGCAGATCGATCCAGACCAACCGTGATGGACGCAGGGCTTTCCTGCCCGGCCGCGTCGGGGTGGCCGCGCCTCTGCCGGCATCACGCGGGTTAACTTGAACGTTCTTGGGTGAGCAAAGGACGGACATCACGTTCCCGGCGCCGGGAACGGCGGCAAAACCAACGGCGGGTCATTTCGTCGAGCGCGGCGCTTTGCTGCTCGGCTTCGCCTTGATATCAAAGTCAATGACTCCGCCTTTTGCGTCGACTTCTTGATCGAACGTGTCGTCGATCTTCGTTACCGGCGCGCCGGTCTTGGTCACCGTGCGAGCGCCTGCCTTGGCCTCGAGAACGATCTGGAACATCGTCGGGTCGTCCTTCAGAACCTCCGGAAGGTTCTTCGAGGTGGTTGGCGAGTTCGTCTTGTTGATCGCCACCTTGTACTTGCCGGGCGCGACTCCCGATCGTCCCCGGAACATCACTTTGTAATTGCCGTCGGGGCCGGTGAGGTCGCTCCCGGGAGTGGACGGCTTGTTCCCGGGGTCGGGTGTAAAGCTGACCTGGGCCCCTTCAAGCGGCTTCCCATCGAGCCGTACGGTCCCGCTGACAGGGACGAGCGTGTAGGAGGCGGTTTCATCCCCCTCACCGCAGCCCGCAAGCAGCGCGGCCGCCAGGGTGGCGACGGCGAACGGTCTCGGCTTCATCAAATCCTCCCGCGAATCGTGAGGCAAACGGCAGACGTACCGGGTGCGCACAACGTCGGGCATCCGCCACGACGCAGGACCTTAAGACGGAACACGCAACTCTTCCGAGACCGTAGGGCTACGAACCGACGCGCCGGCTCGCGTTAGAAGGCGTCGGCGCTGAGGACCTCGCCTCCCGCGATCGTTTGCAAACCCCACCAGATGCCGGGGCTAATGCTGTTTTTTATCCAGTGAACACCACCGTCGGCAAACAGCATGTTCAGGCCGCCGGAATGCACACTTCCCATGGTCCAGGCATAGTAACCCTGGGGATTCGTGCCGGAGGCCGTTGACCCCGTGTTGTAAGGCGCGTTGGGCAGGGTGATCGTGTACGACGCGTTCGACGTCGGCAGCACGCGCCCGTGCGTCGACGTGTGGACGCCCGCGCCCCAGAACGGCCCGAAGTAGGGATAGAAGTGCATCTGGGGCGACTCGCCGACCATGCACGTGTTGCTCGTCCCGTCCTGGAAGTTCTGGAAGCCGATCGAAATGTCGTTGTAGAAAGCGCCTTGCAAGTTGGTGGCGGGCGGACTCGTCCCCGGGCAATCGAGGTCGGTGTACGAGGCGGAACAGAGAAGGTAGTTGCTCCGCCGCGCGTTCATACACGAATAGGGCTGCGCCTGCTGGCCGGCCAGGTATGTGTACTGCACCGGCGCCTGGTCGGAGGGGCACGCAAAGGTGCCGATCAAGGTGCCGACGACCGTGGTGTTGACCACTTCATCCCCCAGGAGCGTCGTGTTGCCGTTCCAGGTGGCGCCGTCGGCCGACGCCTGGCTGAAGTTGTAGGCGTTGGCCAGGGTCACCTGCTCCATGTAGGCCAAGATCATGGTGAACCCGGTCGTGTTGAGCACCCAGCCCCTGGGGTTCACGCAACTGCTGGCGAAGATCTTGGCAGGCGGCAGCGCGTTGTTGGCGCTGTGGTAGTTGTGCAGCGCCAGGCCGATCTGCTTCATGTTGTTGACGCACTGGGCCCGCCGGGCCGCCTCACGCGCCGCTTGCACCGCCGGCAGCAAGAGCGCGATGAGCACCGCGATGATGGCGATCACCACCAAGAGTTCGATCAAAGTAAAGCCGGAACGGCGACGCATTGAGAACAAGCTCCACGGGTAAAAGGAAAAAGGAGCGGGCCGATGGGGAACGATACGACTTGTGACTACGAGAATCTCACCGATGTCTCGTTCCGCTTGCAAGAGAAAAACGACCGGCCGCGCGCCCGGAAAGCGTGCAATACTCCTGTATCCGGCTTGGCGGCAACCACTTAGGTTTAACGTTAAAGTTCCAAGAATTCCGCCAAAGACGGGGTGCGATCGGCGTCGAGACGCCTCGTCCATCGTGAAATGATCGGATAGAATTTCACTAATAATGAACACATTACGATTATTACAGATATGGAATCTGCTGAGCCGTTCATTCGGGTCGGTCGCGTGCGCGGAGCCACATGTGATCGCAGCCGGCATCCGTCGTTCTGAGGGGTTCTGAACATTGGCAGCGACGGCGAGTTGCTCCAGCGCGATCGTCCACGCGGGGCGCGCTGGCACGGCGATGTGCTTCACAAACCGCGTGCGCGGTCGGAAGTCCGAGCGCGTTGGGGTTCGCGAGACGGGCGGGCGTTCAGGCAGTTCCGCGTTCGACCAGCGTTGCGGGGAAGAGGACTTCCTGGGTGGAGAACTTTCCGTCCTCGAAGAACTCGAGCAACATGTCGGCGGATCGCCGGCCCATCTCGTAGGCGGGAAGTGAGACGGTCGTGAGCGGGGGATCGACGTAGCGGGCAAACTCGAAGTCGTTGAAGCCGACGATGGCGACGTTCGAAGGGACGACTCGGCCCAGTTGCTTGGCCGCCTGGAGCGCGCCGACCGCAAGCACGTCGTTGGCGCACAAGAACGCGGTGATGGATGGCACGCGCGCCAGGACATCCTCCATCACCGTTCTTGCGCCCTCGATGCTCTCGTGCTCGACGTTCCAGACGTCGGGCTTCCGGTTGCCGACCGCGCGCAGGGCCTGTTCGTATCCCGCCTTGCGCGCATCGACGGCGGGCCACGATCGGGCGGTGGCGAGGAAACCGATGCGTTGGTGGCCTCGGGCCAGGAGCAAGGATACCGCGGTGGCGGCCCCGCCGTGATCGTCGGCGAGGACACAACTGGCGGTCGAGGCCGACGGCCGCTCCTGGACGAGCACGAACGGGCAGCCGCTACGTTCGAGCTGCTCGATGTGCTGCGCGCGGCTCTCTTTCGGACCCGACAGGTGAACGACCGCTCCATCGAAGCGGCGTTGGTGGGCGAGGCGCTGAAAGGCAAGGCCCGCCGAATCGGGTTCAAGTCCCTGCACGAACATCGCGTAATCCCGTTCCCGCAGCACGTCCACCATCCCGCTGAGAATGGCCACATGGAACGGGTCGGCCAAGAACCTGGTCGCCGGGTCGATCGTCAAGAACGCGACCGTGTTCGTGCGCTGGGACCTCAGGCCACGGGCCTGCGAGTCGGGCTGGTAGCCAAGCTCTTGTATCGATGCGAGTATCCGCTTCCGTGTCTCCTCGCTCATCTGTGAGTTGCGGCCGTTGAGAACGTTGGACACGCTCTGGAGCGACACTCCCGCCTGGCGTGCAACATCCCGCATCGTCGTTCTTGCCTTCATCGAACCTTCCAAATATTGGCCACTGCGTCTCGCGAGAATCGGTCGCTCGTACATCCGGCGTGCCGAGAAGGAGCAGTGGCGGCAGACTCAAACCATGCCGCGAAATCGTCTTGCGCACCGCCTCACATTCACCCGGGGCCGCTGCGCAATTCCCTGGCGCCCGCACTCCGAATGGCGCTTGGCGTGACTCTAGCACCAGGCGTGGTATCGGGATAGACGATACCCGCCGCCCCGCGACAGGCATTGGTCGTGCAAGAGTTCCCAGTCCGAAGAATCAGGCCGGCTGAGCGCGAAGGAGCCTTTCCGGAATGGCTTGGATCCCAAGGGCCATGCCAGGGAAGGGCCCCACGCCCTTAAGCAAGAGTCATACCATATCGAGCCGTGAGGTTGCTACGTGAGCCTTGGATTGGCCGCTCGAAGCCGAACTGCGGCAGGAGCAGGGTTCGCGGTGGGCGGCGGCCGTCGTTGGCGAGATCGTGGTCGGCGCTGTCCGAGAATCCCGCGGGCCCCCCTCATGCTGGTGAACGAGGCAGCCCAGCATGAACGCAAGGCACGGTTCCTGGCGTTACTCGAAGACAGAGGACCTGTGGGCGCTGCTTGAGCGCGCTTCCACATGACCCAACCGCCGCCCCGTTCGGGGCCCAGAATGGCCGAGGACGACACCTGGGGACCGCTTCTCGGCCTGCCGCTGTCCCTTGGAGCACTCAGCGGAACAGCGGCTCGAACCAGGAGCGGATCAGGTCCGACATGTCGTACGACAGCGCGAACAGCAGGCCGGCCAGCGGCACGACGTAGGTGACCAAGGTGGTGACCAACTCGCGGTCGAGGGTGAATCGATTCGGAACCGACTTGTCGATGCGGCTGATGATCTCGTCGCGATTGGCCTGCAAGGCGATGGCGACGACCGCGATGATCGTCACGGTTGTGAGCAGGGCCAGGGCCGAGAGAAGTAGGCCCTCAGGCTGGAAGGGGTACGACGTCAGGACCAGGACCAACGCAACCAGCCCGACGACGAGGGATGCCGTGACCGACGAGCCTGCGTGCCGGAACCAGCTCACGTACCGCGCGAGTACCAGAGCGATGAATTCTTCAGCGTGGCCAAGCCATCGGCGAACCTCGTCGTTGTCCGTCCGTCCCCCGGCGACGGATGCCGCGCGAGCTAAGCCACGCCGCTGTGAGCGTTTGCGCTGAGTGCTAGCGCCCGGCCACTCGTCGTCGTCGGTGGGGGTCATCGCCCCTGGGCCGGTGCTGGTCGCAAACGCCGTGACGGCCGACCGCCTCGCCCAGTACGGTCCGAGCAGCGCGGCCAGCGCGGCAACGGTCTCCCACCACGCCCCGGAGTCGAACCGCGCGGGGCGAGTGGAACTCCGGTACTTCTTAGAGAGGTCATCGAACGGCTCGAGGCCGGCGGCGTTCGGGCCGGCGAGGGCCGCAAGGCTGCGCTTGACCCGGTCGTAGCCCTCGAGCAATCCCTGGAACTGCCGGTCGATGAGCGGGTCGGACCCGTCCGGATTGACCTTCTGGGTGCGGACGACGGCCCAGGCCGGCTGGGCCAGCCGCGCGGGAAGGCGGTCAAAGGCCCGGACCATCGGCAGCCGGGCAGCGTGCCGGAGCAAGCAACTGGTCGTCCACCAGAGCGCGGCGAGCTCGACCAGTTGCCTGACGATCAACACCAGGGCCCAGGTAAAAAGCGCCAGAATCGTCAAGTGGAACGGCCATCGTTCCAGTGAGCCAGGGAGGCCGGCGATCCAGTAGTCGATGCCGAGTAGCGCCATTACCACCGGGACTACGAGAAACTCGCGGCGCACTGCCCGCGGTGAGCGATCGGCCAGCCCGTGGAGTCGCCTGACATCATCAAATACCTGGTGGAACTCGCGCCTCGCTACGGCATCCACGTGCGGCTGGTCGGCGGCCGGCACCGGCGGCCGCCGCACCCGGCCCAAGCGAACGTGTAGCCCGACTTGGCCTCCGCTGGTGACGATGCCGATACCCCCGGCCACCGCCAGAAGAATCAGCGGCACCAGCGGTGAGACCCCGTCGATCAACCGCGACGCGCGTTCGCAGTAGAGCCGGAGGTCGGCCTCGGACAGTAAGAAGAGCCATGCGACGAGTCCGAGTGAGAGGACAAGCGCCAGCGAAGCGAAGGCGATGGCCTGGGCCCAAAACACCCGCGTGCCTCGCCGGCGCAGCCAGTGGTTTCCGGGCATGTCCAGCAGGCGCACCCAAGCGATCACGAAGGCGACCAGACCCGTAGTCCATGCGAAGCCCCCGGCCGTCAGCACGAGCCGCCCCGTACGGTCGAGTCCCGAGTCGGGCCACCGCACGATGGCCGCCCCCCACGCCGGGGTGCCGAGCAACACCAAGAAGACGAGCCAGGCCAAGGCCGCCACCGCGGCGAGCCGGCGCCCGGACGGATGATCGACGCGGTTCCGGACCCGCAACGGGACCCGTAGCCAGCCGGCCCGCGAGGGCGACGTATCTCCTGCCACGTAGGCCCAGAGGGGCCGCGCTGCACCGCAGGCCCAGACGTATCCCCCCGCGCCCATCAATCCTGCACTGCCGGCGGCCAGGAACACGACGATCCAGGTCGCGTGCAGCCGCGGCATCAGCAGGTCCTTGACCTCCTCCGGACCCAGCCCGCACCAAACGACGAGCTCCACCAGGCCGGCAACGGCCAGCCCCGCCACAGCTCCCAGCACGGCGCGGCGGAGACAGACCGGGTGGGCGGCTCGGTCGCGGAGCCATCGAAGAGCCAGGACCCGTCTGCGCCGGCGCGATCCCGTTTCGGCCCGCCGTGCAGGGACGGACCACAGGCCTCCGACCGCGCCGACAATTCCCAAGCCGATCAACCCCACGACCGGTCCAGCCTCGAGCGCGATCCTGACAGACTTCGCTGGTCCCCTGCCTGTGCGCTCGGTTCCACTCGCTGCAGGGGCGTGGTGCGTCGGCAACTCCTTTTCGAGGAGTCTGCCGATTTCCGGACTGGGTGACGGTGCAGCGGGCTCGTCGGTGCCGTAGTTGCGTACGGCCAATGGGTAGAGACCGCGCTCACCGACAGCACTGATCCAGACCGGTGGCACCGTGTACGAACTGCCTTCCTGGCCGGGCATCTGGTAGTCGAGGAACGTTGCCGGGCGCTCAGGATCCAGCTCGGACAGGTGCGCCGCGGTCGCGTTGTAGATCCCCTCGGCATCATCCGAGGCGAACGCCACCCGAGGAGACATCGGCAAGCCCGCGCCGCTCGTCCACGCCTGGTTGGCCAGGCGCTGAGGGTAGGTCGAGACCACGAGGGCCCCGCGCAGGTAGGCCACGATACCGTGGTGAGAGTAGAGCGCGTCGCCGGTCGTGAAGAAGAGCCGCGCATCGGGGCAGACCTGGCGGACCTTGTACGCCAGGAACAGCCGGTCGTGAATATTGGTCGAGGTAATACCGATCCAGTCGTAATTCCGCCGGGCCAGCTCATCAAGCGTCTGCGACAGGAGCATCTCCCCGCCGACGGCCGTCGGAGCGGGTGTGAAGATCGGCATCAGGTCGGTGTCCCCCTCCCGGCCTGCCATCCCCTGGAGCGACAAACGCTCGGGCGTCGCGAGCTCAACCGGCTCGTTCGAGCGGTAGTAACCCCGCGCGGTGTATTCCTCGCGGATCCGCGAGATTTTCATGGGGAACTTGTAGAGGTCGAGTTGAAATCGTCGGTCCTCCCAAGGGCTCGGCTTCGACAAATTCGTCGGCCCCTGGCCGAGCGGCGTGTTCGCTTCGAGTAGCACCGCGTACCGGACCGGACTGGCACGCGTCATCGAGGTGTCGAGGATGAACTCACGGGCCGTTTTCACGAGGGTCCAGAGGTGGTGGACCGTCGAGCGGAACTTGACGTCCCCGCAGGGGAAGGCCGCGAAGAGCACCTCCAGGTCTGGGTTCACGGCGGCGCCGTTGTAGATCAGGAACTGAGGCGTCGCGCCGTTGCTGTCGCGCATTGCGACTTTCAGCGCTCGGGTCAGCGAGGGGATGGACCCGGAGAAGACCGGGCTCACGATCCGGATCCGCGGGTCGCTGCGCCCGTGCGCCCGCTGGTAGCGCCGGACGAGATCGACGGCCCAGCCGAACCGCGCCACGTCCACGCCCCGCGTGGGAGACTCGGGGACCAGCAAAAGCAGCAACAAGTCATCATAATCCTTCGAGGATGCCTTCGACCGGCGGCAAAGCACGCCCCCCGGTGCGGTGTCCTTATCTTTTAGCTCCGCTGACCCGCCGACCGTGACATCGACCGACTGCGCACCCAGCTTTCCCGCCAACCGGGTCGGCTTCGGCCCCCGCGGCGGCGGATCCCACGGGAACCAGTGCCGTACGGCGATGTACCCCGCGCTCTCCGTCGCCTGCAAGACCGCGCTGAGAATCGGGTCGAACTCGTGGCTCATGCTCGTGCCGTCGGGGTCGGGCACGGTCACGATCAAGAACTGCAAGTCCTTGGTCGACCGGAGCAAACATTCCTTGTCGGTCCGGTTCTTGGCCTCCGAATGGGGGACGTGCGGTACGAAGTGCTCGCGATGGTCCTTCAGCGTGGTCAGCGGTCCGAGGTCGTCCCCGTCCGCCTCGTTTGGCTCGCTCCTGGAGTCTTCCTTGGAGACGTCGGCCTGCGCCTGGGGCTCCTCCCCGGAACGCTTCCCCGTTCCCTGCGGTAGCCGCGTCAGGCCGAACAGGGCCAAGATCACCACAAGGATGGTGGGCAGGTTCGAGTTCTTGTCGGGCTCGTTCATGATCGAAGCCTCCCACCCCGAAAAGTCCGCCGGTGATCGGCGAGAAGCCCGAGGTTGGCTTGCACCCGGCGCTGAGGTCAGCGACCCAGGTACTGGACCTCCATCGGCGCGAGGGTGACTCGCACCGTGCTGAGCGGACCGTGTCCGATCGAGCCGTCGACCTCCTGGACGGTCACTCCGGTCTTCTGCGCCACGGGTGCGGGCGCGGCCGGCGTGGCCTTGTTGCTGTAGAGCACTCGGAACACCGCCCCCGGGGCGTTCAGTGACCCGTCCACGATCACGTCGAGCGACAGCCCCGTGTCGATGGACGTGTTGGCGACGACCAGGACCTCTTCATCGTTGAGAATTCGCGAGAAGGCGAGCACTCCGTGCGGGAACGAGCTGAGGCCGAAATTGACGCCGTCGCCCGACAGGGGGCGGAAGTAAAACCGGCCGTAGCGCAAGGCCGGCTGAGACCCTCGCACGTCGGCCATCGCCTGAATCTGCTGATAAAAGCTGCTATGTTCGTCGAACCCGGACGGGCTAGCCCAGAGGCACTCGCGCACGGCTTCGTCGTTGCCGCGTCCGTGCAAGGCTTGTTCTGTCCCGTAATAGACGCACGGGATGCCCGGCAGCGCCAGCAGCGAGCCCAGGCCGAGCGTGACCTGGTCGTCGAACTTGTGGGGCGAGGCCGGGTCCTCGAACCGCAGGCGTTCTTTCACGTCGTGGTTATCGAGGAACGTCACGAAAAATCGCGTCGCATCGCCGTGCGAGCTGAGGATGTCCTGCTCGACCTGTTTGCGGAAGTGGTACATACCCGACACCGCGGTGGGCGCGGAAAACCCTTTGATCGTGCCCTTCAACGCGTCGAACAGGGGATAGTCGAGGGCGGCGTCGACCCCGACCAGGTCGTCGCCGTCCTGGGTCCCTCGGCCGATGAAGCGGGCGATGTCGACCTCGGCGTTCTGGTCGAAGACCTCGCCGTAGGTGAAAAAGTTCTTCTTGCCGATGCTCAGCGCAAACTCGCGAATCGCATTGCCGAACAGCCGCGCGAGACCCCCCTTGAGGTAGCGGAGGGTGTCGATCCGGAAGCCGTCGATGTCGTACCGGGCGATGACGTACTGGTACGCTCGGATCAGGAATCCCTGGAGGACGGGGTCGTCGGTTCGCATCTGCTTGAGCGACGCGAAGTCGCCGAACGTGTCTGGGGCGCCGACTCCACCTTGGCGGCGGAAGAACGCGTTCTGTTGGAGCTGTGCGGGCCAGACGAGGGCGTCGACCGATTTGGGGGAGATGGACTCGATCGGCTGGGTATCTCCCCGCGGGTTGCCGGCAGGGTCCCGCCAGTGAACGTCAACGGCATGGTCGCGGTAACGTGCCTCGGCCCCTCCGGAATTGACGCAATCGCCGTCGCCCGGGTCACAGTCATACGCGAATGCGTCGCCCGTGTGGTTCAGTACAATGTCGAAGACGACGTAGAGGCCGGCCGCGTGCGCCGCGTCGACCAGGGCGCGAAGCTCGTCGTCCGCGTGTTTCGGGTCGTCGGCGTACCGAGGCTCCGCACGGAGGAAGTCGTGGATACCATAGCCATGGTAGGTTCCGCGGAACGGGAAGTTTTTTAGCACAGGGCTCAGCCATATCGCGCCGGCACCGAGGCCCTTGATGTACTTGAGCTGCTGGCGAACTCCGGAGAACGTGCCGCCTTGAAATCCCGAGAAGCTCGCATTGTCATAGGGCGGAACGTTAGGCTTAGCACCTGGCTTGGGATTATTGAACCGATCGACCATCAAGAAGTAGATCCACTGGTCGCGCCAGTCCGCCGGCGAGGCGAAGGGCCCACCGGGGCGGCCGGCCTGTGCTTTCGCCTGGTCGTACACCACCTGGAAATCGGCAGCAAACAGCGAGTTCGGCATAATCGGCTCCGATCGCGTCTCCCACGGCTCGATGACAGCAGCACATCGTAAGGAACATTATTTTTCTTTTCCATGAATTTCTATCGCTTTCGAGGAATCGCAGCGCAGAGCGCATGTAAGAACGGCAGGATGTTTGAGTCTTAACGAGGGGTTGTGCTTTTCTGGCGAGATTCGCGATTGCACCAATGGCCGGCGCCGCCGGCGCGGATCGGCGGGTCGACTGGAGAGAGGTGATGGGCAATGCGCCGGACGACTCGACCCATCCGCGAAGCCGTGCCGAGTGGCGGGCCTGGCTCGAGGCGCACCACACGCGGGCGGCGGGGGTCTGGCTGATCAGCTTCAAGAAGGCGACCGGTAAGCCGCACGTTGCGTATGGCGAGGCGGTCGAAGAAGCGCTCTGCTTCGGCTGGGTCGACTCCAAGTCGCGTTCCCTGGATGAGGAACGGACGATGTTGTGGTTTGCGCCGAGGAAGGCGCGCTCGGGCTGGTCGCAGTCGAACAAGCAGCGGGTCGAACGGCTGGTGGCAGAGGGACTGATGACGGCCGCCGGGCTCGCGGCGATCGAGGCGGCCAAGGGAAACGGATCCTGGGCCGCGCTCGACGCCGTGGAGGCGCTCGAGATCCCGCCCGACCTGGGCTCGGCGCTCGCGAGTCATCCGAGGGCGGCCGAGCACTTCGACGCGTTTCCCCGGTCGGTAAAACGCGGCATCCTCGAATGGATCGCCTCGGCCAAGAAGCCTGCAACGCGCGCCCGGCGCGTCGAGGAAACAGCGCGTCTGGCGGCGGACAATCTCCGCGCCCACCCGCAGCAACCGTGATCCTCGGTTGCGCGGTCGGGAACTTCGGACATGGGCCCGTTCGGTCGCGCGTTCCCTGGATCTCAGAGGTCGGGGAGCGAGATGGTGCCGAAGGCGGCCCCGACGGGTTCGCTCATCTCCTTGGCGAGTGCGGCCACGTCGTTGTCGCCGCTGGCTCCGAGCACCAGCAGGATATCATCGTACTGCTGACGGGTCGCCTGCAACGTCTCGCCATTCATCAGGTAGAGGGTCGCGCCCCCCTTGGTCGTCCGCTGGATCGCAGCCACCTGGTCGTCGCGCACCAGCCATTCGCCGATCGCCATCCATCTCATCGACTCGCCTCCTCAAAGATTGACTTCCGGTCCGTGCCGCCGTGGCAGTACGCCCGAACGTCGCCGAGGACCCGCCTGAGCAGCGTACGGTGGTAGTGATCCGCCACGTCCCCGATCTCACGGGCCAACTTGGCAGCGGCCTCCTCCGGCGTGGCGCCATCGGCGCGCGGCTCCGGGATGTCGCGGTGATGGTCCTCGAACACACCACGCGGCCCACTCCGATCGTACCACGTCTGGCCGTACCCAATCAACGAGAATTCCAAATTTTTTGATAACAGATAGATATCGATTTTCAGCAGAGTTGTGAACTTGGTCTCTTGCCCTTTGCGGCGGATTGACAGCGCGGGCCATTCCGGTGCGTACGGCGAGGAGCGAAGCCCGACACGGCACTCGCGGCGGTTTCCGCGAGGAGTCTTCAGCGTGGAGAAACCTGGCCCAGGCGTGGTTGCGACCAGGGCCGCCTGGTTCTTCCCCCGGGTTCCGAGCTGTTGTGGATGGTAAGCCCCCGGCCACGCAGACCTGCCCGCAGTCGAGCTTGCAATCACCCCGGGCCAGGACTGCCGCAGCTTGACAATAGGCGCCTGGATCTCCAATAATGCTGATGAGACTGTGGTCTGGCGGATCAAGCCGGCGCCGGATCGTTCGGTCCCGTTTGGGCGAAGCCAGCGAACAGCGGCGACGCGGTTGATCCTTCATCGTCCTGCCTCAGTGCGCCGGTTGGTTGTGAGTCCTCTCCCCCGGACCGCCGGCGCCTTGGGTCCTTGTCAACGACGGTAGCGTCGATTCAAGGCCACGTGAGCGCTTCGGGTAATTTCGCTCCCGTCCTTGGACAGTGGCTCGGGTTTGGCCCGACACGTCGCAATGTCCTTGGGGCCCGGGGTCTGTGCGATGCCATATGACGAGACGTTGAGCAACTCCGCGGTCCAGGCGGACGTGGAACCTGCGCGAGCCCACGGTCGGTCGGATATGAGCGAGGTGGACCTGGTCCTGGTCGAGCTGGTCGAGGAGTTCACGCGACGGCTCCTGGCGGGCGAAACGGTCGACCTCGAGGCGCTCGCCGCGCAGTACCCGACTCGTGCCGAGGCGCTGCACGCCTTGCTGCCGGCGATGCGGGGGTTGGCCGATCTTGGCCGGGTGGGCGCCGACTCGCCGGTGGCGGGGGTGCGCGATGGCGAGGAGGGGGGCCCGGTCTTTGGCAACTTTCGGATCGTGCGCGAGGTTGGCCGGGGGGGGATGGGGATCGTCTACGAGGCCGAGCAGGTTGCGCTGCGGCGTCACGTGGCGCTGAAGGTCTTGCCGCGGATCGCCGCGCTCGACCCGCGCGCGCTCCAGCGGTTCCAGCTCGAAGCGCAGGTGGCGGGCTGGCTGCGGCATCCTCGGATCGTGTCGGTGCACGACGTGGGCCTGGTTGACGGCGTGCCGTACTACACGATGCCGTTCATCGAGGGGGGGAGCCTGGCCGACGTGATTGGCGTACTGCGGGGGCTGGGCGACGGCGGCTCGGCGGACGAGGCCGATGCGGCCGTCTCTTCGCTGGCCGTGGGCCTCACCTCAGGCCGGTTCGCCCTGGCGCGCCCCGAGCCGGAGGAAGCGCGAGCGACGGGGGGCGATGGGGGTGTGTCCGCCCTTGCGGTGGGCCGGTCGATCCGGAACCGGGTCTATTTCCGGACGATCGCCCGGCTGGGGGTGCAAGCGGCGGAGGCGCTTGAGTATGCGCACGACCAGGGGATCATCCATCGCGACGTGAAGCCGGCGAACTTGCTGCTCGACCTCTACGGCGAGCTGTGGGTGGCCGACTTCGGGATGGCCGACGTTCAAGGGAGCGCAGGGTTGACGACGACGGGCGACCTGCCGGGGACGCTCCGCTACATGAGCCCGGAGCAGGCCCGCGGCAAGCGCGCGCTGGTCGACCGCCGGACGGACCTCTACTCGCTCGGAGTGACGCTCTACGAGCTCTTGACCCTGCACCCGGCCGTCCCGGGGGACGACCGCCAGGAGATCTTGCGGCGAGTCACCGACGAGGAGGCCGCCCCCTTGCGGCGGCTGAATCCGGCGGTCCCGGCCGACCTGGCGACGATCGTGGCCAAGGCGATGGCGAAGGATCCTTCGAACCGCTACGAGACGGCCCGGCACCTGGGCGACGACCTGACGCGTTTCCTCGACGGCCGGCCGATCGCCGCGAGGCCGGTCGGACCGGTCGAGCGCGCCTGGCGATGGTGCCGGCGCAAGCCCTTCCAGGCCGGTCTGGCGGCGGCCCTGACTCTGGCGGTGTTGGTCGGCTTTGCCGGCGTCACCTGGAACTGGCGCGAGGCGGTGCGTCAGAAGGGTTTGCTATTCGGGGCCGAACAGGAGGCCCGCAAGCAGGCCGCGAAGGCGGACGCGATCAACCGGTTCCTGATCGAAGGGCTGCTCGTCGAGGCCGAGCCCGCGAAGAGCTCCGTTGAGCGCGGAGTGACGCTGCTGGAAGTGCTCGACCGCGCGTCGGCCAACGTGGGATCGTCGTTTGCCGGCCAGCCCGAGATCGAAGGGACCCTCCGCCTGGCCATCGGGCGCATCTATCATGGCCTGGGCGAGTTTGCGAAGAGCGAGGCGCACTACCGCGCAGCGTCCGAGCGCTTCGACGCACTCCCCCCGAGCGCTGACCCCGCGCGGCTGGAAGCCCTGTCCGAACGCGGGCATCTCCTGACCCACCTCGGTCGCGCGGACGAGGCCGAGCCGCTGCTGCGCGAGGCGGTCGCGCAGTCGCGCAGGACGTTGGGGCCGCTGCATGTCGTCGCCCTGCGATCGAGCGAATACCTCGCCAGCGTCTACCGGGAGAAGGGTCGCTTCGCCGATGCCGAGCTCCTCTACCAGACCTGCCTCGACGACGCTCGCCGCGCTCCCAAACCGGACCCCGACATCGTTTTCTCGGCGCTCTTCAATCTCGGCGATATCTATCTCCGGCAGGGGAAGACCGAGGAGGCCGAGGCACTCTATCGGCAGGTGCTGCAAGAACGGCGCAGCCGGAACGGGCCAAGGCACCCCAGCAGCCTGACGACGCTCAACAACCTGGCCGCGGTCCTGGAGAAGCGGCAGCAATTCGCCGAGGCGGAGCGCCTCTTCCGGGAGTGCCTCGCCATCCAGCGCGAGGTCCTCGGCCCGCACCACCCGGAGACGGTGACCTCCCTCTACAACCTGGGGCATGTCCTGAACGACCAGGGCCGATATGCCGAGGCGGAGCCCCTGCTCCGCCAGAGCGTGGAGCTGCGTCGCCAGATTCTCGGCCCCGAGCACCCGGGCACGCTCTACGTGACGAGCAGCTTCGCCGCCCTCCTCCGGACCCTCGGCCGCTTCGACGAAGCCGAGACACTGTTGCGAACGTGTCTCGAAGCCCAGCAGCGCATCCTCGGCCCGCAGCATCCCGAGACTCTCCAGTCGGCCCGGCGCCTCGACGACTTGCTCCATGCTCGCAGCGGGGAACCGGTCGGTCCGGCGGGTGTCGTGCAGCATTGAGCGGGCCGCCGGGCCCGAGACGGTTCAAACGAGACCCTGTGGGGTGCATTTCCTGCACTCTACAAAGACACCGGAGTTCTCGACGGGCGTGGTCGAGCGGAACTTCGTTCGGCGCCACGCCCCCCGAGGACTCCGGTGTCTCCCCAAGATCCTGTAGGGTGCATTTCGTGCACCCTACAAAGACACCCCAGAGGGCTGCCCAGTTGACGACGGTGTACCAACTGGCGAACGCTTACGTCTTTTTTTCATTTTTTCCGTATCGTTTCTGCGCGAGCTGCGGAGTGACCTTTGGGAGGTGATCCTCGACTGATGACGGAAACAACGGGAACCATTGCCGAGCTGATTGAACGGGCGATCCGGGGCGACCTCGCGGCACGGCAGGCGCTGCTGGAACGGTATCGCGATGAGCTCAGGCGTGTCGTCGCCTCGCGGCTGGACCGGCGGCTGGCGGCGCGCGTCGATCCCTCCGACGTCGTCCAGGAGACGCTGGCGGATGCTTCCCGGCGGATGGATGAATACTTGCGGGATCGCGCACTCCCCTTTTTCGGATGGTTGCGGCAGCTTGCGGGGGAGCGCGTGATCGACACGCACCGTCGCCACATCGTCGCCCAGCGCCGCACGATCACGCGGGAGGACCGGGTCCCCGACCTGCCGGATGACTCCGCGGGGATCCTTGTCCGGAAGCTCGTCGCGGCGGACACGAGCCCCAGCAACCGCCTCTCGCGGCAAGAGCGGCACGAGCAGGTGATGGCGGCGCTGGCCAGCCTCTCGGCGCGCGACCGCGAGGTGCTCGTGATGCGCTATCTCGAACAGCTCAGCACGGGCGCAATCGCCGATGCGATCGGGATCACGGAAGGGGCGGTGAAAGCGCGGCTGCTCCGCGCCTTGATCCACATGCGGGGGCACCTGGAGGTGGACCTATGATCGATCGTCGTGAGGGCCCCCCTGCCGGCGATGACGTGAACCCGAGCCCGGCGCTGTCCGAGCTGGCCGAGGAGATCACGCGCCGGCTCCAGTCGGGCGAGACGATCGACCTGGACGCGTACCCCGGCCTGCACCCGGATTCGGCCGGATCGATTCGCGCCCTGCTCCCGACGATGTACGACCTGGTTGACCTGGGCCAGTCGGTTGCCCGCGACCGACGTCATTTCCCCCTGCCACCAAGGAAAGCCCCCCGCTCATGAGTATGACAAAACGACATTCGCGTTTATGGATTCGATTAGTGCTCTGCGTTCCGATCATCGTTGCAGCCGGTTGCGGCGATGATAGCGGCCGAAGCGCGGAGTCGATCGAGATCGCGCGGTCGGCGAAGCCGCGCTTCCCGACGGCGAAGCCCGCATTCCAGCCCGGCAAGGCGCGCGGGCTCCCTTCCAACGCCCGGCAGTGAGCCGGCCTCTCCCTATGCTCGAATCGTTAATTCCTCTCCTTCTTCCCTTCCGCACCCGCTTCGTCTCCTGATCTTTGAGGAGGTGGCCATGTGCCGCGACGAGACTGGTAACCCTCAACGCCGAGGGTTCACGCTGATCGAACTGTTGGTGGTGATCGCGATCATCGCCGTCTTGATTGCGCTCTTATTGCCCGCCGTCCAGGCGGCACGCGAGGCGGCCCGTCGCGCCCAGTGCGTTAACAACCTGAAGCAGATCGGCCTGGCGGCGGCCAACTACGAGAGCGCCAACGGCTCGCTCCCGCCCGCCATGCTCTTCAACGGCGGGAACCTCGGTTTCTCGTCTTTCGTGCGGCTCTGCCCCTTCTTGGAGCAGAACGCGATCTACAACGTGGCGAACTTCTCCCTCGCCTACTTCTATCCGGACAACTGGACGGTCGCCGGGACGGGCTTCGCGACGTTGTTCTGCCCGAGCGATCCCTCCGCCTTCCGATCCAACCCGATGGAGTACGGCCCGCCGACGTTCATGCAGTTCCACAACCACTACTCGGGGAACGTCGGCCCGTGCGACGCCTTCGGCGCTGTCTGGGGGCCGGGAGGCGCGACGGACGACCCGCTGATCTCCAACTACGCCCGAGGGGCGATCATCCCCGGAGGCAAGGTCACGATCGCGTCGATCACCGACGGCACGAGCAATACGATGATGTACTCGGAGAACGGCCACGGCGTGTTCTCGACCTCGACGCAGGGCTTCATCCATCAATGGAACGTGGGTGAGCCGACCGACTGGTGCCTCGAAACGCGGTTTCCCCCGAACTGGGGCCGTCACTACTCCGACCCGGCGAACGACCCGAGCAACAGCGCCCTCACCTCCTGGGCGCCCCTCAACGGGATGAGCTTTCACTCCGGCGGCATCAACGCCGCCTTCTGCGACGGGTCGGTTCGCTTTCTGAAGGACTCGATCGATTCGTGGGTTGTCCCGCCACCCCAGGTCAACGGCATGCCGCAAGGCGCCGTCCCCGCGCCGGCGGCGGTTCCGCCGGCATCGAGCGACTATGGTTTCTTGATCGGCGCCGGCGCGAAGGTGGGGGTCTACCAGAAGCTGTCGACGCGCAACGGCGGCGAAGTCGTGAGCTCGGATCAGTACTGAGGTCTTCCCAGTCCTCGCGTGCTTGGAGGATTTCACCGGATCCTTGACGGGCTCCGGCGATGCGAGCGAGGATCGTGCAAAGGGGGACGTGAAGCACGCGTCGACACGACGCCCCCAACGCTCGATGTGACCGTCGGGGAGATCGCTCATGAGCATCGAACTGGTTCGTAGCGCACTCTTGTGGTGCACGGCGATCAACTACGGCCTCCTGCTGGTCTGGTTTTTCATCTTCGTGCTGCCCCACGGCCGGCTCTACCGGCTGTGGGGCCGTTGGTTCCGGCTGTCGGTCGAACAGTTCGACGCCGTGAACTTCGCGGGGATCGCGCTGTACAAGACGGGTATCATCCTGTTCAACCTTGTTCCGTATCTCGCGCTCCGGATCGTCGGGTAAGGGTTGGTTGTGACGTTCGGGGCCGGGGAGGATCCCGGCCCGTGCGTCGCGCGTCTCCCGTTGACCTTTCGTCACGGTTCTTTATGCTTCGGGCATGAAGCCCGAAACTCTCTCCCGCAGGGCGCTGAACCGTGCCTTGCTGGCCCGGCAAATGTTGCTGGCCCGTGAGGCGGTCACGCCGCTCCGCGCTGTCGAGCGCCTCGTGGGGCTGCAAGCGCAGCAGGCGCACCCGCCGTTCGTGGGACTTTGGACGCGGGTCGCGGGTTTCGAGCGAGCCGCGCTTTCGCGTCTGCTCCAGGGCCGCGCGATCGTCCGGGCGACCTTGATGCGCGGCACGCTGCACCTCATGAGCGCGGCCGACTACCTGGTGCTCCGCGGCCCCCTTCAGCCGGGGCTCAGCGCGGGGATGCACGCGGTGTTGCGTGAGCGGGCGAAGGACCTGGATATCCCAGCCCTCGTAACCCTGGCGCGGCGCTGCTTCGAGGAGCGACCGCGCACGTTCACGGAGCTGCGGGACGCATTCCTCGAGGTCTTCCCGGGCGCCGATGAGCGCGCGATGGGCTACGCGGTGCGGACCCACTTGCCGCTCGTGATGGTGCCCGACGCGTCGGCCTGGGGGTTCCCCGCCGATGCCGATTTCGCCGTGGCCGAGTCGTGGCTCGGCAAGGCGCCGGGGTCGGAGGAAAAGGCGGATTCGCTGGTCTTGCGCTACCTCGCGGCCTTCGGCCCGGCGGCGGCGGCCGACGTTCAGACGTGGTCGGGACTGGTCGGGATGCGGGACGTGCTGGAGCGGCTCCGGCCGCAGCTCCAGACCTTCCGCGACGAGCGCAAAAGGGAGCTGTTCGACCTGCCCGAGGCCCCCCGCCCGGCCGAGGAGACGCCCGCGCCCGTGCGCTTCGTTCCCGGCTTCGACAACCTGGTCCTATCGCACGCTGATCGCACGCGGATCATTGCGGACGAGCATCGTACGCAGGTGACGACAAGAAACCTTCAGGTCTTGCCGACGTTCCTGGTCGACGGCTTCGTCGCCGGAACGTGGAAGACCGCCCGTGGCAAGAAGACGGCCACGTTGACCCTCTCGCCATTCGTGCGTTTACCGGCGGCGGCCAAGGCTCAGCTCGCCGAGGAGGGGGAAGCGCTCCTCGGTTGGGTCGAGCCCGATGCGGAGAGGCGGACAATGGCGTTCGAGCGTGAGGGCTAAGAACCGCCGTCCCCTGCACGCGTTCCGGAGCTGTCAGCCTTTGGGCGGCTTCTTCACCGCGCGCAGGGCGAAGTCGTTGGTCGCCTCCCCCCCGGCGGGGACACGGGCCTTGAGCGTCGTCTTCGCCATGTCGGAGTACGCCGGCGCGAGCACTTCCGCGTCCGGGCCGGCGGCCGCGGCGGCACCGGTGCCCGTGGGGAGCGCGCGCTTGGAGATGACGACCTTGTACTCACCGGTCGGCAAGCCCGGCTCACCGAAGGGAGTGGCGGCCTTGTAGGCCCCTTCGGCGTTGGTCAAGCCGCTTCCCCCCTGGCCTCGGGTCTCGCCCGCGGGGATGAACTGCACGACGGCCTCCGGCAGCGGAGCCCCATCGATCGTGACCGTGCCGACCGCCGGCACCAGCGCCACGGTCGACTGCTGCCCGCCGCCGCAACCGGCTGCCCCAAGCAACAGGGCAGCCCCCCAGATCGCCGCCTGAACGTACCGGGCGGCGGAACAATTCACGTGACTCGCTTCCATAAAACGTCACCTCGCAATATCAATAGCTGTCGGAAGACAAGACATTACCATCGGACATGTACGACAGCTTGATCAGCACGCTCATGTCGGTGGTTTCCTTGAGGAAGACCACGCTCCCGTCGCCCCGCAGCGCATTGGCGCCACCGGGGTGGAGGCTGCCGGCCCAGGCCCATGAGCCCAGCCGGCCGACCAGGCGGGTGTTCGCCACGTAGGGATAGTTCCACTGGTTGATCCCGCCCGCCGTGGGGTCCACACCGGGCTCAACCCAGTCGCGGTAGAGCCAGGGGGAGCCGTCGCCGTTGTAGACGTTGAAAGTTTTTTCCATCATCGCGATCGTGTTGGAGGTGCCGTCCTTGACCATGGCGATGGTGGTGTTGCTGTTCTCACCAAACATCATCCGGCTCTGCGGCGCACTCGCCGCGAACAGGTTGCAGGTGATCGTGGCGTTGCTGACGAAGTCGTAGCTGGTCTTGTACGACTGGAGCGAGCTGCCCGAAATCGCACCGTAGTAGTTCGGGCTGGAACCGTCGGCGACGTTGAGCGGGGTTCCATTATCGGAGGGGCAGAGGAACATGGCGATCTTGGTCGTCCCGGCCGTCGTGTTGGCGAGTGCCGAGCCGGTCACGCTCCCCTGCGACACGTAGGCGCCGCTGGTCCCCTGCGCCAGGTCGGACATCGGCAGCGAAAAATTGATCGAGGCATAGACCGCCGTCTGCTCCAGGACCGGGAGCATCGTGGCCAGTCCGTTGAGGTTCATGATGTGCTCCCCCTTATGGTTCGTCGGCGTGCCGCCGGTACACCAGCCATAGTTTGCACCGGCGAAGGGGAAGACCGAGTTGGTGCTCTCGTAGTTGTGCAGGCCGAGGCCGAGCTGCTTGAGGTTGTTGACGCACTGGCTGCGCCTCGCCGCTTCGCGCGCCGCCTGAACGGCGGGCAACAGCAGCGCAATCAAGACGGCGATGATCGCGATCACCACCAGGAGTTCGATGAGAGTGAAAGCCCGTCGCGTCCGTTTCATGAGAAAGCTCCGTCGTTAAGATGCCGGCAGGGTAATACGGCTACGGGCGCGGACGAAGCATGGTCCCTTCCTCGATCGAGGGAAGGGCGTCAACGCCGTCGCACCCGACCGATTGGCCGAGTACCAATCACGCGGGAATTTGGGTTGGCGGTGGTGGTGGGTTGGGTAAGTCTCGGGCGCTGCGTCGCGGCGTAAGAGTGCTCCAGACCCAGGCCGGTTATGAGGTCAGTGGGGTGTTCGACTTAGGTGTGATTAACAAGATGGTCAATGAATTCCGTGCCACGTCATTGCGTCTCGTTCTCGAAGCGTACAACGACTCAAGTGATCGAGCATGCACAGCAGTTTGCGTGCCGGATGGCGCGGGCCCACCAAAGGCGTTTCGTAAGTGGTGTCGGCTTCGATGTTTAACGAACGTGCAACAAAGTGGGGATCGCACGTGTGCCCCGTGCGGCGGGGCCGGACCGGTGTTGATGATCGGGGCACTCCGCTCAATTATCAGGCTGCCGCCGGAAGCACACGTGATTCGATATGCACTTGTGCGATCGCGAGCGAAGCGCCGCTGCCCGGGCAGGCGAGGCTTGGCGATATGGTGTGTCGTCCGATACGGTTTTGAGGATCGGGGCGGCGTGAGCTGAACCTGAGGAGGTGTCCGGTGGTTGGGCTTCGTCGGGGGGGGTCGGCCTGTTTGATGCTGGGAATCAGCCTGCTCTGCGGCCGCCCTGGGGGGGCTGCGGAGCCGGCGTCGCGCGTTTTCGACGCCCGCGAGGTGAAGATCCACTATGTCGTCGCGGGCGAAGGGGAGCCGGTTGTCCTGATCCACGGCCTGCATTCGAGCGCGGACGTCAACTGGAGGCTGACCGGCGTCTTCGGCGACCTGGCCAGAAATCACCAGGTCATTGCGCTCGACCTTCCCGGGCACGGGCGCTCGGACAAGCCCGAGGGGGACGACGCCTACGGCCTGCAGTTGGTCGATGATGTCGTCCTGCTGCTCGATCATCTCAGGATCAGGAAGGCGCACGTCGTGGGCTACTCGGTGGGGGGGATGGTGGCCGCCAAGCTGCTGGCCACCCACCCCGAGCGTGTGTCGTCCGGTCTGATCGGGGGCATGGGGTGGTTCCGGGAGGGGAGCGGGCTCCAGCGCGTCTGGGAGCGCATGGGCCAGCGGGACCGTTCGCCCAGCACGGCCGCCTTCCTGCGCGGCGTCGGCAAGCTGGCGCTGACGGAGGACGAGCTCAAGCGGATCAAGGTCCCGGTCGAAGTCCTGGTGGGGGACCGCGACCCGATCAACCGGATGTACGTCGCGCCGTTGCGGCCGTTGCGGCACGACTGGCCGGTGGTCGAGATCGAGGACGCCGGCCACATCAACTGCATCATGAAGCCGCAGTTCCGCGAGGCGATCGCGGCCTGGGTGGGCAAGAACACGAAGGCGTAGGCCCGCGCCGTCAGACCCGCTGCTCGCGCCAATGGGAGCTGGCCAGGAGGCGCGGGCCGGGCTCGCGCTCGGGGTGGGCGCGGGCCACGAGGGCGAGCAAGGAGTCGAAGTCGATCGGCTTGACCAGGTGGTGGTCGATGCCCGCGTCGCGCGAGCGCTGAATGTCCTGCTCCTGGCCGTAGCCCGAGATCGCGATCAGCGTCGCGCTGGCGAACCCTTCCCGGCGCAGGTGCTGGGCCAGCTCGTAGCCGGTCATGCCGGGGAGACCGATGTCGATCAAGAAGACCTCGGGGCGCTCCTCGCGTGCAAGGTCGAGGGCCGAGGGGCCGTCGTGCGCGACGTACGCCTCATGGCCGGACAGGCGGAGCAGGCGCGTGAGGCTCTTGGCCGTGTCGGTGTTGTCGTCCACGACCAGGACGCGAAGGGGGCGCGTGGGGGTCGGCGGCGCGGAGAGCAAGAGGGGGCGGGGCACGGCACCCAGCGGCGGGGCGGATGCGGGCAGGTGGACGGCGAACTCACTCCCCTGCCCCAGCCCGTCGCTGGTGGCCGAGACGTGCCCCCCGTGCAGCGCGACCAGCCGGTGCACCAGGGTCAGGCCGATCCCGAGACCTCCTTGGGAACGGTCGAGCGTCTTGTCGGCCTGGATGAACGGGTCGAAGATGTGGGGCAGCATCTCCGGATCGATGCCTGCGCCGGTGTCGCGTACGCGGAAGACCCAGTCCGCGCCGACGCGCTCGGCCGACAGGTCGATCCGCCCGCCGGGCTCGGTGTATTTCACGGCGTTGCCCAGCAGGTTGACCAGCACCTGCTCCAGCCGTGTGGGGTCGGCCTCGAGCCAGAGCGGCTCCTCGGGGAGCGCCAGGCGCAGCTCGTGGCGGCGCTCGACGGCCGGGACGCGCACCGCCTCGGCCGCGCGTTCGAGCACAAGGCGGGCGTCGAGCCGCTCCCGGCGCAGGCGGATCTTGCCCCGCGACACGCGGGAGACGTCGAGCAGGTCGTCGATCAGGCGGGCGAGGTGGGCCGACTGGCGCTCCAGCACGTCGAGGCTCCAGCCGCGCTCATCGCCGGGGCCGGGCCACCCTTGCCGCCGCAAGAGCTGGAGTGCGCCACCGATCGCCGCCAGGGGGTTGCGCAGCTCGTGCGCGAGCATTGCCAGGAACTCGTCCTTCAGCCGGTCGGCGTCGCGCAGGCGCTGCTGGTGCCGCTGCGCCTCGGCCATGCTCTGCTCGGCCTTCCGGCGTGCCACGTGGAGCGCTTCAACCAGCGTGGTGATCAGCAGGCCCCCCCCGAGGAACACGGCGAGGCCCGTCGCCTGCTGCGGGGCCGGTGGTCGGCGGGCGGCGGCGAGGCCCGCGAAGATCGCCGCCATGGGTAGGCTGATCGCGAGGAGACCCGGTCCCAGCCCCCCGTACCAGGCGCTGACGAAGACCGCGAGGAAGAAGAGAACGCCGAGGAACTGCCCGACCGCGGGCAGCCTCGTGAGCGCCACGGCCAGGACCACCGCCAACACCGCCGCGCCATAGCGCAGCCAACCGGGACGATTCGCGACACTCATAAAGTCCGGCCCCGAGGCCTGTTCGCACGTCTCCGTCATCGAGACGAGCTTGACTTGGCTAGCATCCGCGCGGACGAGGACGCCGCGACAAGCCATATTCTAGTTTGACGATTCGGGACGAGTCCGTCTACGGCCGGTCGCCGTGTCTCAAGACGATTGCCAAGTCCATTTTGAATTGATCGAGGTGGCGCACCGTTCTGGCGGGTCGACCACGCCCGTCGCAGACCTCGGGCGTGCCCCCCCTTCACGCCGGAGGCCCTCGCGCTGCGACTTGGCAATCGCCCCGCGCCGCGCGAGGAGCATTTTGGCCGGTGACACCTCTACAAGACCTTACGGGATTGTACCTGGCCCGTGACGCCCTTTGGTCGCTCGTACCCAGAGCGTGGGGAGTCTGAATAAACATGAGCACCAAATTGCGTGGCTGCCGTCGGATGGACTGTTCGGGTCGAGGCAAACAAAAAAGACGGCTTCGACGCGGCAATCTGGAAAATCTTGATGGATTTGCCGTTCGTCCTGTCGTGCGGAGACGTTACGAAAAACGGCGAGCCCGTCCGACCCGCGTACAAGAGCCGAGCGAGGGGCGGGTGCACGGTTTTCGTGAGAGGACCCCTTGGCAAGTCGTCGCCCATGCGGCTATGATCGGAACCCGACTGACGGCAACGCCGTCGGACGGACAGAGACTTCTGCCGGCAGTCACGGCCCCGCGATCATGCGGTGGCTGGGGCGGGTTCAGAGCGGCTCCCCCCCGCCATGGCCCAACGCCGCTGGATCGCCCTTGCTCCCGCTGGGGAGTTCGGGTGCCGTTGTTGGGATTGTCTCGGCTTAGCCCGAGAGGGTGCCGGGAACGGTCTGTCGGGAAGCTGGCCGAGCGCTGCATTGCGGCGACAACGGCCGATGACGGGCGGCGGACGAAACCGTACGCCCGGGGCCGCCGTGAGCACGGCCGTGAAGGGCGCGAGGTTTGCCTCGCAGGCGGAATCGGCACGGCGTCCGGCCCGGTTTGGAAGGCGAAGGTCGCAGGGGAGTGAAAGCCGCAGGATGACGCAGATTTTCCACCCGAGTATGAACACGGTCTCGCGCGTCAGCATCTTCGGCGCTGTGTTTTTCGTGCTGACTTCGCTGCTGATCGTGTACGGAATCTTTCGTTCGCCCTACGTGACGCAGGTGAACGTCGTCCAGGACCAGCCCGTCCCGTTCAGTCACGAGCACCACGTGACGGGCCTGGGTCTGGACTGCCGCTACTGCCACACGTCGGTCGAGAAGTCGTCGTTCGCCGGCATCCCCCCGACCGAGACGTGCATGACGTGCCACTCGCAAATCTGGACCGAGAGCAAGATGCTCGAGCCGGTGCGGGCAAGTCTGCGCGACAACGAGCCGATCCGCTGGAACCGGGTCCATGACCTGCCGGATTATGTTTATTTCAATCACGGCATCCACATCAGCAAGGGAATTGGCTGCACGAATTGCCACGGCCGCGTGGACAAGATGCCGCTGATGTGGAAGCAGGAGCCGCTCACGATGGAGTGGTGCCTCGACTGCCACCGCCATCCCGAGAAGAACATCCGGCCGAAAGAGGACGTCTTCGTCATGGACTGGGCGCCGCCGGTCGGCAAAGATCGGGCCGCGCTCGGCAAAGAGCTGATCAAAGCGTACGACGTTCCGGTCAACCGTCTCACGGATTGCTATACGTGCCACCGATGAACATGCACCCGAGAAAGACGGGCGGCCCCGACCTGGCCGCGCTCCGCGCTCGTCTGGCGGACGAGACCGGTCCGCGCTACTGGCGCAGCCTCGACGAGCTGGCGGAGACGGAGGAATTCCAGGAGTTCCTCCACCGCGAGTTCCCGGTCGCGGCGTCGGAGTGGACCGACCCGGCGAGCCGCCGCACGTTCCTCCAGCTCATGGGGGCGTCGCTCGCCCTGGCGGGGGTCGGCCTCAGCGGCTGCGCCCAGCAGGGGTCGGTCGAGAAGATCGTCCCCTACGTGCGCATGCCCGAGCAGATCGTGCCGGGCAAGCCGCTCAAGTACGCCTCGGCCGTGACGCTCGGCGGTTATGCCCTGGGCGTGGTCGCCGAGACGCACGAGGGGCGGCCCACGATGCTCGAGGGGAACGAGCAGCAGCCCGACAGCCTCGGCGCGGTCAACCCGTTCGTGCAGGCGAGCCTGCTGGGTCTCTACGACCCCGACCGCTCGCAGGTGGTGACGCGCGCGGCCAAGGGGGGGCGCGAGATCAGCACCCTCGACCTGTTCGTCACCGCGGCGGTGGCCGCGCTCGACGCGCAGCGGCCCAAAAAAGGGGCCGGACTGCACATCTTGACCGAGACCGTCACGTCCCCCACACTCGCCCGCCTGATCCGTACGCTGCTCGCCGAGTTTCCCGAGGCGAAGTGGCACCAGTACGAGCCGGCGGGCGGCGACGCCGCTCGGCTGGGAGCGCGGCTGGCGTTCGGACAGGACGTCGCCACGCGTTATCACTTTGACAAGGCCGACCTCATTCTGTCGCTCGACGCCGACTTCCTCGCGCGGGGCCCCGGCCACTTGCGCTATGCCCGCGAGTTCGGCCTGAGGCGCGAGCCGAAGAACATGAACCGGCTCTACGTCGTCGAGAGCACCCCGACGATCACCGGCAGCATGGCTGACCACCGGCTGCCCCTCCCCGCGCGGGCAATCGAGGGGTTTGCACGGGGGTTGGCCCAGGCGCTCGGCGTCAAGGTCGCGGGGAGCACGGCGGCCGACCAGAAGCGGTGGGTCGACGCGCTGGCACGCGACCTCCAGGCGCACAAGGGGGCCTGCCTCATCGTCGCGGGCGAGACGCAGCCGCCGGCCGTTCACGCCCTGGCCCACGCGCTGAACGAGGCGCTCGGGAACGTCGGCAAGACGGTCGAGTATTCGGCTCCGGTGGAGGCGAACCCGGTCGACCAGAACGCGTCGCTCCGCGCGCTGGCCAAGGCGCTCGATCCTTTGTCGGATGCCAAGCCCGTGGAGATGCTGCTGATTCTCGGCGGCAATCCGGCGTACTATGCACCGGCCGACCTCGATTTCGAGGCCCGCCTGGCGAACGCGCCGTTCAGCGCCCACCTGAGCCTGTACGAGGACGAGACCTCCGTCGCCTGCGGTTGGCACGTCCCGAAGGCGCACGAGCTGGAAACCTGGGGCGACGCCCGAGGTTCGGACGGCACCGCGACGATCCAGCAGCCGTTGATCGCCCCCTTGTACGACGGGCGCTCGATGCCCGAGCTTCTCGCCGCCCTGCTCCGCCATCCCAGCCGCTCGGGCTACGAACTGGTGCGCGATACCTGGAAGGAGCTCCACAAGGACGCGGACTTCGAGACGTTCTGGCGCACCGCGCTCCACGAGGGGGTCGTCGCCGGCACTGCCCTGCCGGTCAACGACGTGAAGGTGAAGAGCGACCTGGCGCTCGGCGACGGCCCCGCCGCCGCGGAAGGCCTCGAGCTGACGTTCCAGGTCGACCCGACGATCGGCGACGGCCGGTCCGCCAACAACGGCTGGCTGCAAGAGCTGCCCAAGCCGATCAGCAAGCTGGCGTGGGGGAACGCAGCTTTGGTGAGCCCGAAGACGGCCCAGCGCCTCAGCCTGACCAGCGAGGACGTCGTCTTCGTGCGCTATCAGGGGCGCTCGCTCCAGGCCCCGGTCTGGGTCACGCCGGGCCAGGCCGACGAGTCGATCGCGATCGCCCTCGGTCATGGCCGTACCCGTGCGGGGCGCGTGGGGAACCGCATTGGGTTCAACGCCTACGCCCTGCGCACGAGCGACGCGCCCTGGTTCGGGTCGGGCACCGAGGTCATCACCACGGGCAGGACGATGCGGCTGGCCTGCACCCAGAACCACCGCCCGATCGAACGTGGCAAGGACGCCGAGCGCGACGACATCATTGAAGGCCGCGAGGAGCAAAAGCGCGAGATCTACCGCGTGGCCACGCTGGCCGACTTCCTCAAGGACCCGCACTTCGCCCACGACCATGGGCACGAAGAAGCGCCCGGGCAGGCGGACACGCTCTACCACGACGACTTCCCCTACAACGGCCACTCCTGGGGGATGTCGGTCAACCTCAATAGCTGCATCGGCTGCAACGCGTGCGTCGTCGCGTGCCAGGCGGAGAACAACATTCCGGTCGTGGGGCGGGAGCAGGTCATCAAAGGGCGCGAGATGCACTGGATCGACCTGGACCGCTACTACCACGGCTCGATCGACAACCCCGAGACGTACCACCAGCCCCGCTTCTGCATGCACTGCGAGAACGCGCCGTGCGAGCTCGTCTGTCCGGTCGCGGCGACCGTGCACGACGCCGAGGGGCTCAACAACATGATTTACAACCGCTGCGTCGGCACGCGGTACTGCTCGAACAACTGTCCCTACAAGGTGCGGCACTTCAACTTCCTACACTTCGCCGACCTGACGGGGGTGTACAACGAGAAGAACCCGCCGAGCCTGAAGCTGCTCAACAACCCGGACGTCTCGGTACGGGCGCGGGGGGTGATGGAAAAATGCACCTACTGCGTTCAGCGCATCAACGCCGCGCGCTACACGGCCGAGGAAGCCGGGCAGCCGCTCCGTGACGGCGACGTCGTGACCGCCTGCCAGGCGGCGTGTCCGACGCGGGCGATTGTCTTCGGCGACATCAACGACAAGGGGAGCCGCGTGGCGCAGCTCAAGGCCGACCCGCGCGACTACGGCATGCTGGCCGACCTGAACACGCGCCCGCGCACGACCTACATCGCAAAGCTGCGCAACCCGAATCCTGAGCTTGAGACCACTGAGGGGGCCGCCTGATGGCGTCTGAGACCGCGGAGCGACCGCAAGAGCCCGTGCTGGCCCCGGGGCACACCTTCGCCTCGGTGACCGACAAGATCAGTGCGCTGGTCCTCGTGCGTCCTTACAACTGGCGCTGGTTTGCCGGGTTCACGATCGGCTTCGTCCTGGCAATGGTGCTGCTGACCTCGGTCACCTACCTCTTTCTGAGGGGCGTGGGGATCTGGGGGATCAACGTCCCGGTCGGCTGGGGGTTCGCGATCGTCAACTTCGTCTGGTGGATCGGGATCGGCCACGCCGGGACGTTGATCTCGGCGGTCCTCCTGCTCCTCAAGCAGGAGTGGCGGACGAGCATCAACCGGTTTGCCGAGGCGATGACGCTGTTCGCCGTCGCCTGCGCGGGGCTGTTCCCGCTGCTGCACATGGGCCGGCCTTGGTTCTTCTACTGGCTCATGCCGTACCCGAACACGATGGCCCTGTGGCCCCAGTGGCGCAGTCCGCTCGTGTGGGACGTCTTCGCGGTCTCGACATACGCGACGGTCTCGCTCCTGTTCTGGTACGTCGGCCTGATTCCCGACCTGGCGACGCTGCGCGACCGGGCGAAGCACAAGTTCGCGCGCATCGTTTATGGCGCCCTGGCGATGGGCTGGCGCGGATCGGCCGTTCACTGGCACCGCTACCGGACGGCCTACCTGCTCCTGGCCGGGCTGGCGACGCCGCTGGTCGTCTCGGTGCACACGGTGGTCAGCTTCGACTTCACGGTCGGGATCGTACCGGGTTGGCACTCGACGATCTTCCCGCCGTACTTCGTGGCGGGGGCGATCTACTCGGGCTTCGCGATGGTGATGACGCTGGCCATCCCCTTGCGGAAGGCGTTCAAGCTCGAAGACATGATCACCATGCACCACCTCGAGAACATGGCGAAGGTGCTGCTGGCGACCGGCATGATCGTGACGTACGGCTATGCCATGGAAGCCTTCATGGCGTGGTACAGCGCGAGCACCTACGAAGAGTTCATGATGCACAACCGGATGTTCGGGCCGTACTGGCACACGTACTGGCTCTTGATCCTGTGCAACTGCCTGACGGTGCAGGTGCTGTGGCTGCGCTCGGCGCGGACGAGCGTGCCCGTGCTGTTCATCGTGTCGGTCGTCGTGAATATTGGTATGTGGCTCGAGCGGTACGTCATCGTGGTCACGAGCCTGCACCGCGACTTCGTCCCGGCCGCCTGGGGGATGTACCACGGGACGTTCTGGGACTACTCGACGTACCTCGGGACGATCGGGCTGTTCATCGCGCTTCTCTTCTTGTTCATCCGGTTCCTGCCGGTGATCTCGATCGCCGAAATGCGCGAGCTGGTGGCCGAGACGCAGGAGCGGGCGGAACAGAAAGCGGGGGCGTCGTCATGACTCATCGAATTTGCAGGGTGGCACGCCCGGAGCCTGCGCTGGGCGTCGCGCACGACCGCCCGCGCGCGGGTTGCACATTGTCCTCCACGCCGTGTTTGGGCCGACCATCATGACCAACGCCGACCCCCACCTCTACGGCCTGCTCGCCGAGTTCACGACGCCCGAGACGCTGGTCGCGGCGTCGAAGCGCGCCTATGAGGAGGGCTACCGCAAGCTCGATGCCTACAGCCCCTTCCCCGTGGAAGACCTGGCCGAGTCGATCGGCTTCACGCACAACCGGATGCCGGCGATCGTGCTGGTCGGCGGCCTGCTCGGGGCCACCACGGCGCTCGTGATGATGTACTATTCGGCCGTGATCAACTACCCCTTGAACGTCGGCGGCCGCCCGCTCTTCAGTTGGCCGGCATTCGTGCCGATCACGTTCGAGCTGACGATTCTCTTCGCCTCGCTCTCGGCGGTGCTCGGCATGCTCGGCCTGAACGGACTGCCGATGCCCTACCATCCGATCTTCAATGTGCCCGGTTTCGCGCTCGCGTCGCGCAACCGCTTCTTCCTCTGTATCCAGGCCGACGACCCCCGGTTCGACCGCCAGGGGACGAAGCTCTTCCTGGAAGGACTGGGGCCGAAGACGATCAATGAAGTTCCTTGTTGAATGTTGATAACTATGTCAAGAGAAACTGAGATCTCCAGCCCGGAGTGGTTCTCCTCGTTCCCGCGCTCAGCGTGGGGACGCGCTCTTCGCCGCTCTGCGGCCGGAGTTCCCTGGAGAATCGGGACACAGAGCGTGGGAACGAGAGCACGATGCCAGGGCCTGGCCGGTGCGCTCGTGCTGTCGCTCTTCGGTCTCGCCGGGTGCAGCGAGCAGGACATGGTGACGCAGCCCAAGGTCGAGACTTACCAGGAAAGCGACTTCTTCCCCGACGGCCAATCGGCCCGGATGCCGGTGGCCGGCACCGTGGCGCGGGGGCAACTGCGGGTCGACCAGGCGCTCTACCAGGGGAAGACGGGTGACCTGCTCGTCGACACGATCCCGCTCAAGGTCACGCGCCCCCTGCTGGAACGGGGCCGGCAGCGGTACGACATATACTGTGCCCCGTGCCACGATCGCATGGGCGAAGGCCGGGGCATGATCGTTCAGCGCGGATTTCCGCCACCGCCGACGTTCCACCAGGACCGCCTGCGCGACGCCCCCGTGGGGCACTTCTATCACGTGATCACCGAAGGTTACGGCGCGATGTACTCGTACGCCGCACGCGTGACCCCCGAGGACCGCTGGGCGATCGTCGCCTACATCCGCGCCCTCCAACTGAGCCGCCACGCGACGCTCGACGACGTCCCGGCCGAGAGGCGGGACACCCTGAGAATCGAAGGGAAGGCGCCATGAACCCCGACGCCCACACGACCCTCCCAGCGCCCTGGGACCGCCTGCCGCGGCTCGGCCTGATGGCAGGGGGCGCCGGCCTGCTCCTGAGCCTGCTCGGCGCGTTCGCCGCCCCCGGAGCGGTGTTCCCCTCGTACCTGGTCGCGTTCCTGTTCTGGGTGAACATCTCGCTCGGCTGCCTCTGTGCGCTGTTGCTCCACTACCTGGTTGGCGGCGCGTGGGGTTTCCTGATCCGCCGGCCGCTCGAGGCGGCGGTGATGACCATCCCGCTGATGGCCCTGCTCTTTCTTCCCCTGCTGCTCGGCCTGCACCAGCTCTACCCCTGGTCGCGCCCCGAGGTCGTCGCGGCGGACCACGCCTTGCAGCACAAAAGCGCCTACCTCAACGTGCAGTTCTTCGTGGTTCGCGCGGCGATCTACTTCGGACTCTGGTCCCTTTTAGCCGGGTTGCTCCGCTGGGGCTCGGGCGTGCAGGACCGGACTAAAGACCCCCGTGCGACCTGGCGGCTCCAGGCGATGAGCGCTCCCGGCCTCGTCCTGACCTTCCTGGCCATCACGTTCGCCATGATCGACTGGGGCATGTCGATCGAGCCGCACTGGTACTCGACCATCTACGGCGCAATGCTGCTCGTGGGGGGCGGCCTGAGCGCGCTGGCCGCGATGATCATCACGGCCTCGTCGCTGAGCCGCGTCGAGCCGCTGACGGTCATGGCCAAGCCCGACCCGTTTCACGACCTCGGCAATTTGCTCCTGGCGTTCACGATGCTCTGGGCGTACATGTCGTTCTCGCAGTTCCTGATCATCTGGAGCGGGAACCTGACCGAAGAAATCCCCTGGTACCTCAGGCGCTCGGAGCACGGCTGGCGCTGGCTCGCCCTGCTGCTGATGGTCTTCCACTTTTTCGTCCCGTTCTTCCTGCTCCTGTTCCGCGTCAACAAGCGGGTCTCGCAGAACCTCTGGCGCGTGGCGGCCCTGCTCCTCTTGATGCAGTGGCTGAACGACATCTGGCTCGTGATCCCCGCGTTCCCGAAGGCGGGATGGTTCACGCCCGTCTTCCTGGTCGCTGCGCTCGTGGGGATCGGCGGTCTGTGGGTATCCCTGTTCTCCTGGCTGCTTGCCCAGCGCAGCCTGCTGCCGCAGCATGACCCGCTGCTCGAAGAAGTCCTCGCCCACCAAGGGGAGCACCACTAACCATGGACCACGGCGCGCAACCTGCCCACAACCCGGCACAGGGGCCCGGCTACGAGACGACCGACGTCCGCGTCCGCCCGATCCTGATCGCAGGCGTGGGCGTCGTCATCATGACGGTCCTGGTCGTCATGTTCCTGAAGGGCATGATCTTCACCCTCGAACGGGAGGAGCCCCCGACGCGCTTCGTCGAGGAGGACGCGAAGCTCGAGGATAACCCGTTCACGAACCTCTACGCGCAGAAAGACCGCCTGCGCCAGGAAGAGACCGACGGGCTCGGCCAGTACGCCTACGACAAAAAGACAGGGGTCGTCGTCATCCCGATCAACCGCGCGATCGACCTGATCGTCGAGCGCGGGGTGCCCAAGGGGAAGGGACCCAAGACGGAGGCCGAGATCATCCGGCGGGATGAAGAGAAGAAGGCCAAATGAGACCCGTATCAGGCGATGCCCAAGCGCGCGGTCTTTGTGATCACCTCTCCCCCCGGGAGAGGTCGGCCGCGCCGCGGCCGGGTGAGGGCGCCTTGTCGTCGGGTGTCGTGAGCAGCTTTCGCCAGCGCGATCCCCAGAGCCGGCGGAGAGCGCCCGTTGCTCGCGCCCACGACCGGGAAGGGGACAAGAACTCGCTCCCTCGCCGTGGAAGCATCCTGCTGCTCCTCGTCGCCTGCCTGGGCGCCGCCCCGGCGGAGCCGACGGCGCCCGGCCCCTTGGGCGCTGCCCCCAAGACGCCGCCCGGCATCCTCGTGAACGTCGGTTTCGACCAGAACCTCGGCGACCCGGTTCCGCTCGACCTGCCGTTCCGCGACGAGACGGGCCGGACGGTCAAGCTGGGCGACTACTTCGGCGCGAAGCCGGTCATCCTGACGCTCAACTACTACGAATGCCCGATGCTCTGCACGCTCGAGCTCAATGCGCTGGCACGCAGCCTCAAGCCCTTGAAGTTCGACGCGGGCAAGGAGTTCGAGGTCGTCACGGTCAGCATCGATCCGCGCGAAAAGCCAGCACTCGCCGCTGCCAAGAAGCGCGGCTACCTCGCACGCTACGGGCGTAAAGGGGCCGACAAGGGCTGGCACTTCCTTACGGGGGACCAGAGCTCGATCGAACGACTCGCCAAGGCCGTCGGCTTCCGTTACGCGTTCGACGAGAAGTCGGGCCAGTACGCGCACGCCGCGGGTGTCACCGTGGTGACGCCCCAGGGGAAGATCGCGCGCTACTTCTACGGGCTCGACTACCCGGCCAAGGACCTGCGGCTCGGCTTGGTCGAGGCCTCGGAGGGGAAGATCGGCACGCCGATCGACCAACTGCTCCTGTACTGCTTCCACTACGACCCCTTGACGGGCAAGTACAACTTCGTGGTGATGAGCGTCCTGCGCGTCCTGGGCGTCATTACGGTGGCGGGGCTCGGCACATTCATGTTCGTCACCGTCCGGCGGGAGCGGAAAGCGGATAACTAACGTACAGCCGGCCCTACCAGAGACGATCGATCAGAGGGGACCTGAAGAATAGCCATGTGGAACTTTCCCTTATATCCTGAACAAGGCTCCTCGATGGCGTGGCGCGTGGATGCGATCTTCCTCGCCCTCGCCGCGTTCAGCCTGTTCTTCACGCTGGCGATCTGCTTCCTGGTCATCTTCTTCGCCATCAAGTACCGCCGCGGCTCGAAGGCCGACCGGACCGGCGTCTCGGGCTCGAGCGCGTTGATGGAGTTCATCTGGATCTTCGTTCCCTTCGTGATCGTGCTCGGCCTGTTCATCTGGGCGGCGGTCGTCTTCTACCAGCAGTACCGTGCGCCGGCCGACGCGTTCGAGGTGTACGTACTGGGCCGGCAGTGGATGTGGGAGCTGAAGCACCCGGAGGGGAAGAAGGAGATCAACGAGCTGCACGTGCCGCTCGGGCAGCCGGTGCGGCTGACGATGACGTCGCAAGACGTGATCCATAGCTTCTACGTGCCGGCCTTCCGCATCAAGCAGGACGTGCTGCCGGGGCGTTACACGTCGCTCTGGTTCAAGCCGGAGCAGGTCGGCAGGTATCACCTGTTCTGTGCGGAATATTGCGGGACGAAGCACTCGGGAATGATCGGGTCGGTCGTGGTGATGGACCCGGTCGACTACCAGCGCTGGCTTCAGGAGGGGGAGGTCGCGGAGTCGCTGGCGGCGTCGGGAGCGCGGCTCTTCCGGCAGCTCGGGTGCAGCGGTTGCCACAGTGTGGAATCGAGCGTGCGAGCGCCTCTGCTGGACGGCGTGTTCGGCCATCCGGTGCCGCTGGAAACGGGCGAGATCGTCACGGCCGACGAGCGCTATCTGCGCGACTCGATCCTGCTGCCGAAGTCACAGGTGGTGGCCGGGTACAAACCGGTGATGCCGACGTTCGAGGGGCGGGTCGGCGAGGATGAGCTCCTGAAGCTTATCGCCTACATGAAGTCGCTGGCCAGGAACGAGAGGGTGGAGCGATGAGCGCAATTGCGACGGTCGACGTCGAGCCGCAGCCCCTGGAAGACAACTACCTGACTGCCGGCTACGGCATCTGGTCGTGGCTGCTCACGACGGACCACAAGCGGATCGGGATCATGTACATGATCTCGATCACGGTCTTCTTCTTCATCGGTGGCGCAGCCGCCACGTTGATGCGGCTGGAGCTGATGACCCCGGTGGGGGACGTCGTCCAGCCCGAGACGTACAACAAGCTCTTCACGATGCACGGCGTGATGATGATCTTCTTCTTCCTCGTGCCGTCGATCCCGTCGGTGCTCGGCAACTTCCTGGTGCCGATCATGATCGGTGCGCGCGACCTGGCGTTCCCGAAGATCAACCTGGCGAGCTGGTACCTCTACATGATCGGCGGCGGCATCGTCTGCTGGGCGATGCTCGCCGGCGGCGTCGACACCGGCTGGACGTTCTACACGCCCTACAGCACCATGTTCTCGAACACGAGCGTGCTCACGGCGGCCATCGGCGTGTTCGTGACCGGGTTCTCGTCGATCTTCACGGGCCTGAACTTCATCGTCACGATCCACAAGATGCGGGCCCCTGGGATGACCTGGTTCCGCATGCCGCTCTTCGCCTGGTCCATGTACGCGACGAGCCTGATCATGGTGCTCGCCACGCCGGTGGTCGCGGTGGCGATGCTCCTCCTGATTCTGGAACGCGGCCTGGGCGTCGGCGTCTTCGATCCCAAGCTCGGCGGCGACCCGATCCTGTTCCAGCATTTGTTCTGGTTCTACTCGCACCCGGTCGTCTACGTCATGATCCTGCCGGGCATGGGCGTGGTGAGCGAGATCGTGACCTGCTTCTCGCGCAGGGGGATCTTCGGCTACCGATTCATGACGTATGCCCTGCTCGGGATCGCCGTGCTCGGCTTCCTCGTGTGGGGCCACCACATGTTCGTCAGCGGGCAGTCGATGTACGGGAGCATGGTCTTCTCCATGTTGAGCTTCCTCGTGGCGATCCCGTCGGCCATCAAGGTGTTCAACTGGACGGCCACGCTGCACAAGGGGCAGATCACGTTCGAGACGCCGATGCTCTATGCCCTGGGCTTCATCGGCCTGTTCACGATCGGCGGCCTGACCGGCTTGATGCTCGCGTCGCTGGCCATCGACGTGCACGTGCACGACACGTACTTCGTCGTCGCCCACTTCCACTACATCATGGTCGGCGGCGCCGTCATGGCCTACCTGGGGGGCGTCCACTACTGGTGGCCCAAGATGACGGGCCGGATGTATCCCGAGCTGTGGGGCAAGCTGTCGGCGCTGACCGTCTTCA
>JARLIH010000073.1 GCA_031291845.1 Isosphaeraceae bacterium
CCCCCCCCCCCCCCCCCCCCCCCCCCCCCCCCCCCCCCCCCCCCCCCCCCCCCCCCCCCCCCCCCCCCCCGGGGGGGGTGCGAACCACCAAGCCGTTTCGCCTGTGCGCAACGCGGCCGCAAACCGCTCTAGCGACATCACGGCAGCGGAGCGCTGCACGGGCTATCTCGCCCCGCCGTCCACAAGCTCGACGTTGTCGACCCGGCAGACGACGTCCTGAAAATCATCGTTCGTCGAGTACTCCCACCCGATCAGGTAGCTGTGCGGGATGACCTTGCCCGTGGCCTTGTCTTTATTCGGATAAATCATCGCCTTGTACGGCTGCTTGGCCAACCGCTGGTTCACGGCGGCGACGACCTGGGGCTGCGTGTACACGCCGCCGTCGGTGAAGCCGTCGTTCGACACCCAGACCCCGAACTGAGCGTCACCGGGGTCGAACGTCGTCTTGGCACCGTCGGCGAGCGGCGGCGGGACGTTCTTGCCGGTCTGGAGGTCGTCGCCCGTGTTGCGGACGGTGTAGGCCCAGAGGTCGTGCTTCTTGGGCGACTTGTCGTCGGGTCCGGGCGTGTACCAGCCGCCGCGCGTGGTGGTCACCAGGCCGAGGGCGATCACGGGCGTAAACGTCACCGGGCCGGGGCCGGACTTCTTGAACAGGCCGGGGGTGGCTTCGGGCGTGGTCTTCACGGGGTTGAGCAGGTCGTCGAAGATCGACAGGCCGTACCGCTCCTTGAGGATCACGTCCCAGTTCGGCTCCATCGGGCCGGGAGCCACCTTCGGTTGCCTCGCCGTCTGGGCCGAGACCGAAGAGTACAGCAGCAGGAAGACCGTGGGTGGGATGAACCGTCGCATAGGAAAAGCTCGCAAAACATCGTGTTGGGTGCATGAATTGCACCGGCCTGGACGGTGCATTTCATGCACCCGACGAACACTCTACCACGCGCGGCTCGACGGGCCAGCGCCTCGCGGCGATGCACAGGACTGCGAACGCCACCAATGCCCCCAGCGTGATCGCGCCGCCGACGCGAAACGAGCGGGGATCATATGTATAAATCAGGTGATGTTTGCCCGACGGCACCACCGCTCCGCGCATCATGCGGTTGGCCCGGTAGATCGGGGCGGGGTTCCCATCGATCGTGAGGGTCCAGCCGGGATAGAACACGTCGGACAGGATAACCAGCCCCGGCGAGTCGAGCGAGGCGTCGAGCTCCACGCGCTGAGGTTCGTAGCGAGAGAAGGTGACCGCCTCCGAGGGGAGGGTCCGCGCTCCGGAGAGTTTGCCCGAGAGCGCGCTCGTGTCCGGCGCCTCCAGCCACGCGAGTGTCCGGGGGTCGTAAACGACGCGCGTCGGGTCGTACCAGAAGGGATCGCCGCCGTACAAGATCTCCTGCATCGGCTGGTCGCGCGCTGCGCGGTCCAACCCCGTGACGGGCCCGATCCGGCGCGCCGAGTGGACGACCCACGCCCTGGGGTACGCATCGAGGTTGCGTCGGATCTGCCAATCCTGCTCCGTCACCCAGCGCTGCTCTTTCTCTCGGCCCCCAGGTCCTTCGAAAGCGTCCGGTGCGGGGTAGACTCGCTCGGTCCTCGGCAGCAGGGAGGCGAACCCGCGATGCTCATCGGTCCATTGCGGAGCCATCGGCAGCACGAAATAGCGGGAGTTCCACAGGTCGTAGCCGCGGCGGGGGGCCACGACAACACGCTTGTCAACAGGCACTCCGATCAACCGCGCGGCCTCCGCGCTCGCCTTGTAGAGGAACGGGCCGAAAAACCACTCGTGATCGTACAGTTCGGCGACGCCGAGCGTTCGGGTGTAATCAATGCCGTACTTCAATCCATACTTCGGCTGGATCGTCGCGCGCTCCCATTCGACCAGGTCGAGAACCCGGCGCGGGGATGCCTCCTCGTACCAGCGGGGCGGCTCCCAGATCGGTACGCGGTGGACCCGGTAGGGGCCGGGCGAAGGGTCGGCCTGCTCCGCCTCGGCGAGCCGCCGCGCGACGTCGGGCCGCGTTTCGAACAGACTCTGAGGCGCCGTCAGTACGTATCGCGCATTTGCAAGGGCGAGGTCCGCGGACGCGAGCACCAGCAGAAACACCTCGTGGCGGACCCGTAGCCCTTCGCGCCGTAGGCGCGCCAGGAGGACCAGCAGCGCCGCGCTGACGAGCGCTGCGTGCAGGAGCGAGCGCAGCGTCTCCGCCAACGCCCCCGTGCAGTCGATCGGGCCGAACGCCATGTGGAACCCCTCCGCCCGGCGTGACAGTTCGCGAAGAATCGCTCCGTGTTGGGTCCAGGCCGCAACGAATGCGACTGCGCTGAGCCCGATCGCGCCCGTGGCCAGGCCGACGGCCCGCCGGTTACGGCCCGTGGCCGTCCGGTCCCACCCGATCCCCGCCAGGCCCGCGACGGCCAGCGCGGTGAAGCTCAACAGCTTGCTCGGGTAACGGAACTGGCGGAAGCCGGGAACGACGGTGGCCAGGAACCAGTAGAAACTGCCGTCGCCGTCGCGCAGCCACAGGTCCTGGCGGATCGACGTGACGTCGGAGGGGTCGTGAGGACCGACGTACGCGCGGACCTGCGGCGCGTAGCGCGCCCACCAGAGCGGGCTGGTCGTCTCGCCGAGCGCGGCGAAAAGGCAGACGAGTGCGATCGCCGACAGCCAGGCGCGCCACGGGGGACCGTTCCGGAACCCCAGGGCCGCCAGGGCGAACACGAGCGCCGATCCCCCCAGGTAGAGCGACGGCACCCAGATCTTCGAGCCGCCGGGAGTCTGCGGGACGAGCGGCAGCCAGTTGCGGTTGCCCGCGAAGTTCGTCCCGAACGGGTTCGGCCAGACGAGCTCGACGAGCCGGATGGGTGCCAGGCTGAACGGGTAGATGTCGTGCGGCCCTTCGCCGGCTGCGCGGGCGGTGAGCCCCGTGAATTCGGCCACGGGAACCAGTTGCGCAGCCGCCAGCGCGCCCGCCAGCAGGCCCGCGGCCGCCAGGCCCAACAGCATCGGTCCGAGGACCGCACGCGGGCCCGAGCGGCGCCAGCGCGCCAGCAACACCAGCCCCACCAGGCCCCAAGCCGCTGCCACCGCCGGGGGCACATAAGGCATCCACGGAAACGCGCGGGGCGGGGGCTGCTTCGGCATCGGGCGGAGTGCGGGCAGTTTCCAGGCCAGCAAGAGCGTGAGCACGACCCAGGCCACGGCCAGACCGGCACCGGCGAACGCGATGGGCCAGAGCCGGGGCGCCGGTGCCTCCTTGGGTCGCCCGCGCAGCCAGGCGAGGCCGAGGGCGTACCCGCCGGCGCACAGACCCGTCATGTACGCGACCTCGGGGTCGCCCCCGAGCGCCTCGAACGCGAGCACGATCGCCAGCTCAAGCAGCGCTCCGCGACGGCCCAGGCGGAGCCAGCGGTCGGTCGCCCGCAGTCCCCACGGGAGCCACGCCGCGCCGACCAGAAAAATCACGTTGCAGTACTGGAACAACACCGGCACGCCGAACGCATAGCTGAGCGCTCCGAGCATCGATCCGGTCACACTCGTGTCCCACGAGCGCAGTAAGACATAGGCCCCGCCGCACGCAATCAGCGTGTGGGCCACGATGTACAACCGCGCGGCCCAGGGGTACGAGAAGATCGCGTAGACCACCTTGCCGGGATACAGGACCGCCGCCGTCGGGTTGCCCAGCAGCGGCATCCCGCCGTTCTCCTCCGGCTCCCAGAGAGGCCAGCGCCCCTTCTCCCACTCGGCCTGAACGCGTTCGTAGAGCGGGTAGTAGTAGTGGGCCGCGTCGCGGTAGGCGAACTGCCGGCCGGCCAGCAGCGCGGGGCCGTAACACGCCAGTACGAGCGCGCCCAGACAACCCAGGACGACGAGTGTGCGTAGAGGAATGCGCATTGAAAGATCTCCACGCCGCGGATCGCGCATGATGAGTATGAACGAATGAGGAAGGCGACCCGCGGAGAGCGCTCCTATCGTACCACGGCCCCCGAGGCGCAACGAAAAGCCCGGCGGGAACCACCGGGCTCGACGACCACACGTTCGTTGATATCGCCGTATCATCTCGTTCCTACGCTCCGCGTCCTGATTGGGCGTGACGCCGAGCGAGGGGGTTCCGGCGCGTCAGCGCACGGTCGACGGGTGGAACGCCGTCTTGGGGGCCGGGGCCTTCAAGGCTGAACGGGGGTCGGGCGTCTTGCCGTCGGGGCCTGCGGGCAGCTTGGGCAGCTCGACCGCGATCTCTTCGCCGGTCAGGGCCTTCATGAAGGCGACGACGTCCTTCTTCTCCTGGTCGGTCAGGTTCAGGGGCTTCTTCAGGTCGTTGTCGAGGAAGGGGTTTGGGTTCCCCCCCTTGTTGTAGTGCTCGACGACTTCTTCGAGCGTCTTGAGGCTACCGTCGTGCATGTAGGGGCCGGTCCGGGCGGCGTCCCGGACGGTCGGGGTCTTGAACGCGCCGATCTCGGCGTTGTTCCGGGCGCCGATCGGCGTGACGGCCCAGCGTCCCTTGTCCTTGAAGCTCTTCTGGGCGGGGTCCCAGCCGATCCCGAGGTTGTGGAACTGCTCGTCGGTGAAGTTGAATCCGACGTGGCACGACGTGCACATGGCCTTCTTGAGGACGGCGTCCGTCTTGAAGTCGTCGTCGGGGCTTGCCCGCAGGCCGAAGAGGACCATCCCGCGCTTCTCGCTGTCGTCGAGCGCCTTCAGGTCCCCGGCGGTGTACTTGTCGTACTTGGAATTTCCGGAGACGGCGGTCACCCGCTCGAACGCGGCGATTGCCTTGGCCATGCCGTCGAGGGTCACGTCGGTGCCGAACACTTTCTGAAACTGCTCCCGATAGCCCGAGATGGTGCGCAGACGCTCGATGATCTGCTTGTACGATTGCTTGCCCATCTCGATCGGGTTCTGCACCGGTCCCTGCGCCTGGGCTTCGAGTGACGGCGCGCGGCCGTCCCAGAACATCGTCTTGCCATATGCCGTGTTCAGAACGGTCGGGGCGCTGCGGTCTCCCTTGAGCCCGTCGATCCCGGTCGAGACCGGTGCACCGTCCGTCCAGCCCTTTTCGGGGTTATGGCAGGTCGCACAGCTCACGGTGCCGTCGAGCGAGACGCGGGGGTCGAAGTAGAGCTGCTTGCCGAGCTCTACCTTCCCCTTGGTCAGCGGGTTGGCCGCGGGCACATACACGTTGAGCGTCAGCGCGGGGAGCGGGCGCGGCAGCTTGGGCGTCAGCGGCTCGTCCTGGATGAGCTCGTCCTTTGCGAGCTGCCAGAGGTAGTCGGTCGGGCTCGGGCTGGCCGCGGCCTCCCCCCCCTTCTCTTCTTCCTTGACGACCTTGGAGAGGCCCTTGCTATCGATCACGGTTTCGGGCGTGACGACCTTGCGCGGTGGCGATCCCTCCTTGGGCGCGGCGTCGCTCGCCGCGATGTTGCCCGCCGCCGGCGCGCCCGTCGCCGGCCCCGCGGGCGGAGGCGGGGCGCTCGTTTCATCGCCGGCACCCCCGCAACCCGCGAGCAGGAAAGGGGCGGCGAGTGCCAGGGGCAGAAGCTTTCCGAAAGTTCGGCGCATTCCAGTGACCTCCCGTCGAGAAATCAATTCATAGGGTGTGGCGTCAGGCTGAGGTAGGACGCAAAACGAGCGCAGCGGCACGGCCGGGCCAGGCCGGATGACCGCGCTGGGGGCGTGGCGAGTCGCGAGGATTTTCGTCGAGGGAAACGGCTTCGTCCGGATCACTTCTTCTTGGCGAGCAATCCTTCGGCGTTGCGCTGGGCCGCCTCGACCAGGTCGTCCCAGTGCTGCTCGACGTACTCGGGCGGCCCCCCCTTGAGGGCCACATGCTGCGCCACGTCGATCGTGTCGATCATATCGATCGCGTCCCACGGGCAGACCTGTGCGCAGTGCTTGCAGCCGATGCAACGGTCGAGGTCGACATCGCACCACGTCTGCAAACTGGCGTACTCCTCGCCGGGGACCTTATAAATGCAGTCAACCGGGCAGACCTCGAGGCACGCCTCGCAGCCCGTGCAGCCGTCGGCGTGGATCACCGCCAGGATCTTGGGGATCACCTTGCGCGGTTTGCCCGCAAGCGAAGCAGCGGCCATAACGTGTGTCCGGGGTTAATGTTTCAAACCGCCCCCGGAGGCCATGCCGGGGGAAAGACGATCAGGGACTGTGCCCCAGTCGTGGGATGATCGATAATCATTATCGAAATCTTCGCCCGAGGGGTCAAGCACGAGGCGGGGGCTTTCCCCGAATTCGCGATGATGTCGGTTCCCCGGACCGGAATGACGGGTGAGGAGCGGGTCGTGGTAGGCCCGCAAAATCGGATCACATTCGCCGACACACGCATGCCGGCGGTCTTGGCGACCCCCTGGCTCGTCGCGCACCTCGAATACGCTGCCCGCGGGGCGATCGCCCCTTGCCTGGAAGAACACGAGCGGAGCGTGGGGACGTACGTCGAAGTGGAGCACCTGGCGCCGGTCCCCGAAGGCTTCACCGTCGTCTGCAAGGCCCGGGTGATCCGCGTCGACGGCGCGGTCGTCACGTTTCAGGTCGAAGCCCACGACGGGACGGAGGTTGTCGCGCGCGGATTGCACCGGCGGCGGGTGATCGACGTCGATCGCTTCGCCCGGCGGCTGGCAAGGAAAAGCGAGAAACGTCCGTGAGCCCCGCTCAATGTCCGTGTCCGCTCCCCTCTTCGGTGGTCGCGGCCTGGGTCATTCTTGCCGCTTCGCCCGCCGCGTCGGGTCGGGGACGGTAGCCGAGGAACCACTTCAAGGCCGACTGCACGAAGCCCCCTCCGAGGCGGGTCGCGCTGTACTGGTTGGCGACCTTGCGGGCCAGGCCGGCGTAGGTGGGATAGGTGTGCACGGTCCGGGCGATATCGGCCAGCGTCAAGCCATGCTCCATCGCGACGACGAATTCCTGGAGGACCATGCTCGCGTCCTCGCCGACGACCGTCGCGCCGAGGACCTTGCCGGCCGGCGTGGCGACGACCTTGGCGAACCCCTCGGTCCGGCCGTCGATCCGGGCACGGTCCAGCTCGTCGTAGCGGGCGCGGAGCACGAGTGCGTCGGGGTGGCGCTCCTTCGCCACGGACTCGGTCAGGCCGACGGTAGCCACCTCGGGATCGACGAACGTCGCCCAGGGAAGCGCGGTGTAGTCGACCTTCTTGGGGATCCGCAAGACCGCGTTCTGAAACACGACGGCGGCCTCGCGCTCGGCCGCGTGGGTGAAGTCGTGCCGGTGGAGGACGTCGCCGATCGCGTAGATCCGGTTCGCGTTCGTTTGCAGGTGCTCGTCCACGTGGATCCCGTGCTCGGGGTCGGCGTGGACCCCGACGACGTCGAGATTGAGCCCCTCGATGTTCGGCAAGCGGCCGGTCGAGACGAGGATGTGCGTCCCGGCGGCCTCGAATGTGTCCTTCGTGACTCGATCGCGGAATGCCACGACCTTCTGGCCGTCGCGCAGGAAGACCCGCGTCAGCTCGACGCCGGTCTTGACGACGAGTCCCTCGGCGTCCAGGTGGGACCTGACGAGTTCGGAGACCTCGGGGTCCTCGCCGGGAAGGATCCGGTCGGAGTCGGCCAGGAGCTTGACGTGGACGCCGAGGCGCGCGAACGCCTGCGCGAACTCGACGCCATTCGGACCGGCTCCAAGGACGATCAGCGTCGACGGCCGCTCGGTCAGTTCCCAGACTGAGACGTTGGTCAGATAGCCCACGTCCGCCAGGCCGGGGATGTGCGGGATCGCGGGCCGCGAGCCGGTCGCGATCACGAAGCGCTCGGCCTCGATGCGCGTCTTGCCGTCGAACAGGACCGTGTCGTAGGCCGTGAAGGCGGCGGAGCCGCGGTAGACGTCGATACCGCGGGCGCGGAGAGACTCGCCGGAGCCATCGCCGGCGAAGTCAGCCACCACCGCGCGAATGCGATTCATCACTGCGGCGAAATCGACGTCGGCGGGCGCCGTCTTGACGCCGAACCGGTCGGACGTGCGAACCAGGTGGGCGACCCGCGCGGCCTGCACCAGCGCCTTGCTGGGTACGCAGGCGGACAATGTACATTCGCCCCCGAGATGATGCTTCTCGATCAGGGCGACTTTCGCCCCGATCTGCGCGGCTGCCCTGGCGACGCTCAGGCCACCGGAGCCCCCACCTAAAACTGCAAGGTCGTACATCGCGCGCTCTCGGTTTGTCGGGTGGAAGCGGCCGGGCTGATCCCCCGGTTGCCAGTGGCCCTTGTTGGAGAGGCACTATACACTTTGGCTTAATCCCGAACCACACACTACCGCAGTCGGACGTACGACACACATAGGTGCCACATGTCGAAGAAGGTTGCCATTTTCTGGCCGGGCGATTACCGGGCGAAGCCGAACGAGTGGGCCTTGCCGCAGGCGCGTCAGACCACGGAACAACTGGTGGCCGCGCTCAAGAAGCTGGGGCGGTCGCCGTACGTGGTCGACGGGTACGTGACCCGCCCCGACCAGGCGATCGCACAGCTCGGTCCGATCGACGACCCGATGGTCGGCGTGTTCGTTCACTGGACCTACGCGCCGCACACGGTGGACGGCGTAGTGGGGAAGGAGAACCCCCTGCTCCTGGCATCGAACTTTTCGGGGACCTGGCCGGGTCTGGTCGCGCTCCTGAACACGGGGGCGTCGCTCGAAAGCGTCGGCCGGGCGGCGTCGCGGGTCTGGACCGATGCGCCCGACTGGACGGCCGACGCGCGCTTCATGGAACGGCTCGACGAATGGTGCTCGACCGGCCGGATCGGCTACGACACGAGCGAGCTCCACGGCGCTGGGGCCGTGAGTGCGGCCGCGGTTGAGGTGGCCGAGCGGGTGCGCGCCGACATCAAGCGCAAGCGGGTGCTCGCCCTGATGCTCGGCGATACGTCGATGGGAATGATCAACGGCTACCTCGGACCGCGCTTGCTCTATCCGATCGGCTTCAGCGAGCACAAGGTCGACCAGGCCTGGCTCGTCGAGCGGGTCCGGACGGTCAGCGACTCGCGGGTGGAGGACGCGTTCCGGTTCGTGCAAGACCGGGGTGTCACGTTTCACTGGCAAGGGCCCGAGGCCGAGGACTTCACGCCCGAGGCCACCCGCGCGCAACTGCGGTGTTACCTCGCGGTGCTCGACCTGCTGGACGAATTCCAGGCCGATTGCCTGGGGTGGCAGTACCAGCTCGGTCTCTTGAAGCTGCTCCCGCCGAGCGACTTCAGCGAGGGCCTGCTCAACTCGCACGCGCGCCCCGAGGGGAACGGCCACCCGGTCATCACGAGCACCGAGGCGGACCAGGGGAATCTCGTCCCGATGGAGCTCATGAAGCGCGTCCTGGAGGCGAAAGGCCTGCCCGGCGCTGTGATGTTCCACGACGTCCGCTGGGGAGCCGAACACGAAGGGCGCTGGCTGTGGGTCCTGCTCAACTCCGGGAGCTGCGGCGCGTACGCGTTCAACCACGACACCGGCAGCTTGAAGGGCGTGCACAGCTACCGTCAGCCGTCCGGCTACTTTCCGATCCCGGGCGGCACGTTCGCCGGAGTGAGCCTTCCCGGCGCCATCACCTGGGCGCGTCTCTGGATCGATCGCCGCGGGGGTCTGGTCATGGACCTCGGCCGCGGCGAGTCGGTCGCCCTGCCGGCAGACGTTCGCGAAACGTGGTGGCGCGGCACGACCCGGCAATGGCCCTTCATGGCGGCCGACCTCGGCTGCTCGATGGAAACGGTGATGGCTCATTACATGAGCAACCATATCGCCGTCGCCTATGGCGACATCTTCGGCGAAATGATTGCGCTCAGCCAGTCGCTGGGCATCACTGTGCGCATTTTGAGCCGCTGAACGCCGGGGGGCCACTTTCGTCAATTCGACGAAGGGCACGGGCTTTTTGCTGGCAAACATCTTTAAGGTGGGTCCGTGGTCCCTGCAAGGATTCCCAGCGCGGACCTGGGCGACGCGGGGGGCGTGCGTGCACCAGGAGTCACGCGCGGGAGGTATCGCATGAGCGTGCGAGTTCGTCTCGAAGGCCAATCTGGGAGACAGCGTCCTGTCGATACCCGACGACTGGGCCATCCTCGCGTTCCACTTCCCGAGGGGAGGAGCCAAGGGGTTCGCCGTGGTCTGGGAACAGGACGCGGAGGGGCACGTTGTGCCTCTTGGGCAGTCGTTCGATGAACTGGTGGCCCGCGCCGGGGCCAAGAAGGTGCCACTGCCGGAAGCGCTGACGAAGGTGCTCTCGAAAACGACGAAGCCCGTTCAGGTGTACTGGATCGATCGGGTTTTGGGTTCGGACGAGAAGTTCTTGCCGTTCGAGAAGGGACCTTTCGACTTGCGGCTCGCTGGCCTCGATCGCGCGGTGGATCGGCAGGGTAAGGAATAGCCCGGTGCGCCCGTGGTTGCCGGCGGCCGCAGACGTCGCACGGGTTGCACCGGCCACGATGTCGGCAATCAGGGTTTGGCTTCGGGACCCGACGCGGGCTCGATCCAGAGCAAGATGCCCTGGGTCGGGCCGGACGGAGTTTGGGAGGAACCCTTGGCGTCCCGAGGCCCCATGAAACGGCGCCGGAACAGGATGGCCGGCTGATTGGTGGCGAGTTGCTCGCACTGGGAGTACTGTCCCCCCCCCCTGGGATCCCGTACCGGGATCCCAATCCGCGGGTTCCTCAACGGCCATGATCGTCTTTCCGCGACGTGTCACCGCGGTCCGGCAGATGCCCCCCGCGCGTTGTTGCTCCAGCGCAATGAGGTGCCTACCCGCCGCGAGTGGTACGCTCTTGACGACCGGTGCCAGCGCGTTTTCGGCGATTCCCCGCGTCGCGATACACAATCGGTACGAGCCGGCCGGCACATACAGATCCCACTCGTTGTCGTCGAACCACAGTTCCTCTCGTTTCACGACCGCGATCTTCTGCGGATCATCGACGACCAGTTCGTGCGCGAGGGGCTGCATGGCCTTGATTCGCGGGCCGAGTGCGGCGGTCTGCCGGCGGTTCACCAAGACGGCCATCCAAACCGCGATCGTAAGAACCAGCAAGATCAGAGTCCGCAATCCGACTTGCCACCGCGCTCGTGACGGGCGATCGGCTGAGGGTTGGACCGTTACTGGATCGGCCGACGGGTCGTCGAGTTCCGGCATCGACTCGGTCTCCCGCAAGGGGCCCTTACGGGTTCGGTGGCTTGGGCCCGAACTCGAGTTGGAACAGTTTCGGATAGAACGACCGCGCGTGGGGCGAAAGTTTTTCCTGGGCTTCCTTGCTCAGCGTCCCCGGAAACGTCAGTCGCAAGAAGGACGCCGTCTGTTTGGGGTCGACGACGTCGACCTCGTTTCCCCCCAACTGCTCGATCTGCACTTCACGACCGTGGACGCGCAAGAACTCGGCAAGCGACGCGTCTCCGAAGCTGCTGCGACCGCTCGTGCCTGAGAAGTGAGTGTAGATGTTGAGAACTCCGCGTTCGTCCTCGCGAATTCGCACGCGGGCAATGAACTCCGTGGCGCTGGTTGACCAGGAGGAGCTGGAGGAACCGTCATGGCGTATTTCCAACTGATAGTTCGGAGGCAAGTAGACGCGCCACGCGAAATGAAACGGCTCCCCGGTATCCAAGGCACGGATGTAGATCTTCGATGGGTCTGCAATCGGCAAGTCGCCGGCAACGCGTCGGAGCCGTTCATACTGCGCTGAGACGCGGCTCCGTTCTCGCCCGGACTGCCAGGCGAGAATGGCGCCGGGGATGAGGATCGAAAGCAGGAGTAGGTCGAGCGCTTTCCGCTTCATCGGTCATCCGTTTCCGCGGTTCGGACTGCCGTCACCTCGATCCCGCGCGCTCCAATCACCCGCGCGTCCGTCCGCGGGGACGACATCTGAGCCGCAGCGTCGATCGCCTTGGCCGACTTACTTCTTTGCTTCGGCCGGAATCTCCTTCACCTTCTCCTTTTCAGCACCCGCATCCTTGCCGCCGGCCTTTCCCTTCTCATTCTCCTCCTGCTTCTTCGCCGGTTCGTCCGATTTCTTTTTCTCCTTGTCGCTCTCCTCGCGTTTTTCCTTCTCCTTCGTCGATGGCGGGACGGGCTTCCCCATCTTCTCGAGATAGTAGGCGATCAGCCGGCGAGGCTGCATGTCGGGGCTGAGCTCGAGCGCCCTGGTGAAGTGTTCGGCGGCTGAGTCCGGCGCGCCCGACTCGAGCCGGCAGAGGCCGAGGTCGTACTCCCAGGCCGCCTGCGTATTGACCTTGACGGGAAGGGTGTTGAGGGCGGCGACCGCCGGCTTGGGCATGCCGCGGAGCAGCGACTGGAGCTGGGAGAGTGCGCGCTCACTCCGGTCGAACCGCAACTGGGGTATCGCGCGTTTTTCCCAGAGCAGGCCGGCATCCTCGTAGTTCCCCAGCAGGAAGTACACCTGCCCCTGGCGCAACGCAGCGCTGCCCGGCTCGGTCCCGATCGACGGGTCGTCGGGGCTGCCGGCGCCCAGGATCTCGGCCGCCTTCTCGGGCTGGCCGGTGTCGCAGTAGAGGTCGAGCAACTGCGGTTTCACCAGGGCCGGACTGAGGTTGGTGCGGTCGGCCTCTTCCAGTTCCTGGATCGCCAGGCCCGGTGCGCCGTTACGGAGGGCGAACGCCGCACGCTCGAGCGGTCCCGCCTGGCGCTCGATCGACAGGTCGCTCATGCCGTCCTGGACCTGCTTGATCAGGTCATTGAGCTGGCCGAGCTGCTGCGTCAAGGCCGCGTGGGCCTCCGGCGCGAAGTCCTCGGTGCTGCTGTCCTGGAGGGCCTGTTGCAATTGATCCCGCGCGAGGTCGCGGAAGTTCAAGCTGAGATACAGCCGGAACAGATCGAGGTTGAGCGCCTGGAGCGCACGCCGTTCGTTACTGTTCCGAGGGGGGGGCGTTGTCTGGATCGCGAAGTTGAGGCACGTCGCGCGCTGGCGGAAGCGCGTCATGACGAGCATCGGACTCGGCGTGATCTGGGCAAGCTGCAACGCGTTCTCGGGGTCCAGCTTGATGCCCTGCATGATCGCTGCCTCCTGGATCATCAGCGCGCGGTAGCACTCGCTCAGGATGCGAAAGGCTTCGTAGTCGTCCGGTTTGTGGGAGAGCGCGGTCCGTGCCTCGCGGATCCCGAGCAGACACTGCGCGGGGGTCGGCAGCGCGCCGACGGCCGGTTCGAAGTTGATACTTTGCAGCCAGCGCCTGGCCGCATCGTCGTGTGGTTGGAGGCGGCTGAGCGCCTTCCCCTGGAAGATTTTGTCGATCCACGTGACCTGCGACGGCGGACGCACGGGGGGAGGGATCGTCTTGCCCAGGCGGTACGCCATCACCTCGGCGTCGAGGCGGTTCGCCTTGAAGTAGGCGACGTCGGCGGCGTCCGCGTCCGACCGCCCGAACATCACCACGCTGCCGTCGTCGTAGAACGCCACCCAGTCCGGCGTTTGCATCAACTGCTGATAGGTAACCGGCGAGCTGGTGATGTCCAGCATCACCGCGCTGATATTGTGCTTGTCGAGCAGCGGCTTCCACTTGTCCTTATCGTTGGTCTTCAGGGCGCCCCGGATCTCCTGTAGCTCGTTGAAGAGGCTCTGGGGAAAGAGGTTGTGCCGGTTGTCGATAAACGTCTGGCGCTGGGGGTAGGCCCGCCACAGGAGGGCGTCTCCCTGACGGCGCGTGGTGTTCAGCACGTTTCCCTTCAGGGGCACGTTCTTCAAGTAGTCGGCAGCCTCGAACTCGAACACGTCGGGGTCGTAACCGAAGCCGAACTGGAGGTCCCCCAGCACGCTCCCGTAGCCCGTCAAGGCCCGCGCGACAAGGACGAACACGGCGACGATCGTGAGCGCCCTCCCCCCAGTCGACCAGACGGCCCAGCCACGTCCGAGCCGCCCTTCCGTGCCAAACCGGTCCTGATACCACTCCTGGCCGTTCAGGGCGAGCGTCGCGGCGAACACGAGCGCGAACTCGCCGCTGTAACGGATCAGATAGCCCCAGAGCAAGGTCGCCAGTGCGAACACCAGGAACCGACCGAGAGAGAAACGCCGTCGGTTCAGAACGAAGGAGAACAGACCAATGGCGACCACGCCCAGATAAAAGGCCACGAGACCTCGCCAGACGGCACCTCCGCGCGCCTCATCGCGGATCTCGGGACTGAAGAACGAGATTTGCTCGAGGGTGCGGACATCGGTCTTTGGCTGGAAGTGAGTCAGGAGGGGTGTGACCGCCGCGCCGAAGGCGTGGTAAACCGAGGGATTCACGAGCGATGCGCCCACACACGCGGCGAGCACCAGCAGTCCGCGCGTGAAGCTGGGAATGGGGGCTTGTTCCGGGTCCCCCTTCTCTTGTGACGGGGATAGCGGGCGATCGAGCAGCCCCAAGACGGCGGCCGCGAGGAAGAACAGGCCGATCAGGAACGACTCATCGATGTTGGCCCAAAGGAGAAACAAAGGGACCAGCCCCCAAAGTGCGCCGGGGCGGCCGAGCACGGTCGCGCGGTGGAGTAAGAATAACTCGAGTGCCAGGAGCAGAAGCCCCCAGGTTCCCGACGATACCTGGCCAGGCAATGCGATGCCCCCAAGCATGAGGCCGACCGGGCTGTAAGCGGCCCCCAGTGCCAGCGTCACGCAAACGGCCGACCACCAGAGCCCGGGGCCCGGGCGCCGGATGCCTAGAAGCAACAGCGCCGCCGCCACACGCGCGAGCGCGCTCAAAACCACGAGCGCGCCCGCGCCCACCTGGTCGGCCTTTGCCGCCGAGGCGGCCGGGTCGGCCGGGTCGCGCGAGACCATGTCGTGAGCCAGCTTGTAGAGGGCCGCGTGCGACACCTCGAACAGCCACGGAATGTTGACCCAACGCCGCCCCGGCTCGGTGTACGAGAATGTGTCGGTCACCAGGGGCGCACCCTGAGCGATGGCGACCTCACCGGCGCGCAACTGATTCCAGATGCTGGAGTTTGTTAACTTGTTCGCAGAAACAACAAACGCCAGAAGCAAGACCCCGAGCATGACGTAGAGGTCGTAATACGAGTTCCATTCGGCGACTCGCTGGGGCGTCCAGGGTTCAGGCTGCGGCTCGGGTTGCGGCTCGGGCTGCGTTTCAGCCTGTGGTTGCGCAGCGGTTTCTGGTTCGCTCATCAGAATCAATCTTTACCGGGATAAGGGATGGAAGGAAGACCGACGGCCCGGCGCTGGCGCCGCGCCCGAAGTCCGGAACAGTCCCATGCTAGAAGCCGGCTCCAGGCACGGTCAAGGGGTCGGCGTGGTGCCGGACGCCGGAACGTTGACTTCACACCTTGTCCACCTAAAATGCGAAAGTCTTCTCAAACTGGGACGAATTTTTCGTGAGACTTTAGGCCCTCTGGCCCAACCGTTATGCGATTGCTCACCGCCATTCCCGTTTACAACGAGCAAGCGCACCTGGAGCCGGTCCTGGCCGAGGTGTTGCGCTATGCCGGCGACGTGCTCGTGGTCGACGACGGCTCGACCGATCAGACGCCCACCCTGTTGCGCAAGTTCCCCGGCGTGCAAGTGATCCGCCATCCGACCAACCGGGGCTACGGCGCGGGGCTACGCAGCGCATTTCAGCGCACGCTGGAAGCCGGTTACGACGGCCTGGTCACGCTCGATTGCGACGGCCAGCACGAGCCCTCGCTGATCCCGCAAGTCGCGGCCCGGCTGGCGGACGCGGACATCGTGTCGGGCAGCCGCTATCTCCAGGTCTTCGACCCCGGCCAGCGGCCTCCCGAGCAGCGCCGGCGGATCAATGTTGAGGTGACCCGCTGGCTCAACGAATGCCTCGGGCAGCACCTGACGGACGCCTTCTGCGGGTTCAAGGCGTACCGCGCCCGAGCACTCGAGAAGTTCGACATCACCGACGACGGCTACGCGATGCCCCTTCAGGTCTGGGTCCAGGCCGTCGAGCACGGTTTGTCGATCGTCGAGGTGCCCGTTCCGCTTATCTACCTGGACGAGGCGCGCGCGTTCGGCGGTGCGCTCGATAACGCGGAGTTCCGGCTCAACCATTACCGCACGGTCTTCCAGGCGGCCTTGCAGCGTTCGGGTCTTGCGGTCGCCGGGGGACGCTGTTGATGAAAACCCACCGCCTGCGCGCCCCCGCTGTCGACGGAGCCGTTCTTGCGGACCCCCCGCTGGCGCAGGCAGGCGGCTTGCTCACCGCGAACTCCCAACGCCTGGCCGATTGGGACCACGACTTTCAGGGCCGCCGGTTCGGGCGGCTGCGCTCGCTCGTACGGGCGCAGGCGATCGAGAAGGCACGCGATTATCACACCCGGGCGGGCCTCGACCTGCCTCAGGCCCATCCAGCCGAGGCGCACCTGGTCGCAACCGGCCACCAGCCGGAGCTTTTCCATCCGGGAGTCTGGGTCAAGAACTTCGCTGTCGCGCGGTTGGCCCGTGAACACGCCGCGGTCGGACTCAACCTGGTCGTCGATAACGACATCCCGAAGTCGGCTTCGGTCCGCGTCCCGCACCGCGCGGCCGGCGAGCTGCGCTCGCGGTTGGTCGAGTTCGACGAGTGGGGGGGCGAGGTCCCTTTCGAGGACCTGCGCGCTCGGGACGAAGCCCTTTTCGCCACGTTCGCCCAGCGCGTCCGGGCCGAGCTCGGGAACGTCGTACCGGACCCGTTGGTCGACGACTTCTGGCCCCGTGCCTTGCGCCATCGGGAGCACACGTCGAGGTTGGGCGTCCGGTTTGCGCTGGCGCGCAGGGAGGTCGAGGCGTCCTGGGGCGCGCGCAACTGGGAGGTCCCCCTGAGCGCCCTCTGCGAGTCGGATGGGTTCCTCTGGTTCGCGTCGCACCTCCTGGCGCAGCTCCCCCGCTTTCAGCAAGTGCATAACGACGCCCTCACGCGGTACCGGGCGCTTTACGGGATCCGGAGCAAGCATCACCCGGTGCCCGCGCTCGGCCGGCGCGACGACTGGCTGGAGGCCCCGTTCTGGGTCTGGCGCGCCGACGCGCCGCGCCGGCGGCCGCTGCTCGCACGTCAACTCGCCCGCACGATGCTCCTGCGCGTGGACGGCGAGGATGAGCCGTTCCTCGAGGTCCCCTTGGCCCCGGATCGCGATGCCTGCTGTGCGATCGATCAGCTCCTCGCGCTCCCCGCGCGCGGCATCCGGCTGCGCACCCGGGCGCTGACGACGACCATGTTCGCACGGCTGCTCCTCAGTGACCTGTTCGTCCACGGGATTGGCGGCGCGAAGTACGATGAACTTGGCGACGAAATCGTGCACGAATTCTTCGGAATCACGCCCCCGGCCTACCTGACCCTCTCGCTGACCCTCTGGCTCGACCTGGGAACCGACCCCGCGACCCCTGAGCGGCTGCACGCCACCGAGCGGGCGTTGCGCGACCTGACCTATAACCCCGACCGAAACCTGGGTGGCCAGCCGCCCGCCGCCGCGCGCCGGTGGATCGAGGCGAAGCACGCCGCCATCACCCGGCCGGCTGTCACGCATGCCGAGCGGCTTGAGCAATTCCGCGTGATCCGGCAGTGCAACGAGGCCCTTCAGGGGGGCGTCGCCGAAACCCGCAGCCAACTCGAGGCCGAGCGCGCAAGGATCGTGTCGGGACTCCAGCGCAATGCGTTGGCCCGCAGCCGGGAGTACTCCTTCATACTGCACTCCCGAACACGAGTGCATGATGCCATGGCGGCCGTTGGACCGGACGCTCGTCAAAAAAATGAGCACCCCGGCCACTAAGTTGCGGCGAAGGCTGGTCCGACGCCTTAGAATAGTCCAAAAGACGTTGTGAAGCGGCGGTTTCGGTTCCGGAGAAGCCGTCCAGAATCCCGCAGTGACGCCAGTTCCGTGCGAACCGGCCGCGGCGCGTTTGCAGCAAGGTGCACGTCCCGATGAAAGCTCCCGCGCCGGTCTTCCGGCTTCCCTTCCGCCGCGGCTCCGTCGAGTATGGCCTCGGCACTGAAGCCGACCACGAGGCGGTTTATCAGACCCTCCTCCACGTATTCCACGGTCCAGATCGTGAATCTTTTCTGGGTGCGTTAAGTGACCCGTCTTACCAACCATCGCAGCGTTTGCTGGTCAAGGTGGATGGTCGGATCGTCAGCCACGTGCACCTAACCGAGCGGCAAGTGCGTTACGGGACCGCCGCAACGGTTCCGCTGAACGGCGTAATGTGGGTCGGGACGCTCCCGGAGTACCGCGGGCTCGGGTTCGCACAGAACCTGATGCGGCTTGCGGACGACCGAGCGCGGGAAACGGGCTTCGCGGTCCAAGCGCTGACGACGAGCATGCCGCAGTTTTATCGTTCGCTCGGTTGGGGCGTTTGCGGCCGGCACACGGTGGGGCAGGTTCTGAGCCGGAACTTACCCCAGGCGAGCGACGGTATCATTGAGGGCAAAGGGGGCTTCTGGCACGTCCGCCCCTGGCGCCAGGTCGAGTTGAACGACCTGATGGCGCTTTACGACCTCCAGTACGCAGGGACGACGGGCACGGTGCTCCGCTCGGAGGATTACTGGCGCTGGATGATCGGGCGCAAGTATGCGCACGTGATCTGGGTGGCGTGCCAGGGCGAGACGGTGCGTGGCTACGCATTCGTGAAGGACCACAAGATCCTGGAGATCGCCTCGCACCCGGCATATCCGCAGGCGCTCAAAGCGCTGTTGGGGCGTGTCCGCGCGGAGGCCTTGGAGCGCGCCTACCCGGAAGTGATTGTCCACGCGCCCCCCGATCACCCCGTGCTCGACCCGTTCCGTGCGCTGGGGAAGGTGATCGACCAGGACGAGCACGACGGCACGTCATCGATGTGCCACGTGCCGAACATCGACCGGTTCCTGAACGCGATCCTGCCCGAGCTATCGCGCCGGGCCGTCGAGGCCGGGGTCGCGCTCCCCTTGGAGTTGGGCTTTACAGTCGACGACCGGCGCTGGCTGCTCCACGTTGAGGCGACGGCGGCCCGCTCGCGGGTTGAGCCCGACAAGCTGAGTCGCAGGCACCTGACCCTGGGCGCCCCGACGTTCGTCCGCCTTCTGATGGGCCACATCGACGTGGAGCGCGCGGCCGAGGAAGACGGGTTCGAGTCGTCCACCGGAACCGCACTCGACGCGGCCCGCGTCCTCTTCCCGACCCGGCCAATCTGGCGCAGTCCGCTCGACAGCGCGACGGCGTAAGGCTTGGTCCAGCCCCCGCGAGCCGGTTTCCGGAAGGGATTCTGTGCTCTGGGCGGCACACCCTGGCTGTACTAGCAGTTTGTTCCGTAAGTCCCTCGCCAGAACACGAACCCGAAGCGCATGCGAGGCGTTGCATAAGACCTCGCGTGCGCTTCGGGTGAGTGTAACCAGGTGTGACTGGCCGCGAACTTACGTTACGGAATGGATATTTATCGCCGGTTGCTGGGCCGGCTGGCGGACGGCGAGATCAGGTAGACGGAGACGAGGGCGTACGCCACGAGCAGCAAGATCCCCGTGGTGATCCGGTCGGTATCGAGCCGCTCGGCAACCGGCTGGATCACCTCGTCGACTGCGTCGGGATCGTCCGGCGCCGGGACACGATGCATGACCTTCGTTTCCATGTTCGCGTACACGATCGGCATCACGATCAGTCCGACCACGTTCAGCACGGCGCCGAGCGTCAACGCGGCCAGCAGCATTTTCGGCGACTTGCCGCGCAGGAACTGCACGGCGGCGAACACCGCGAACAGGCAAACGGGAATGAAGTAGCGCCAGCCTGGCTGCCCCTCGATCGACTGATAGGCCGAGTAGGCCGCCAGCAGCCCCCCCCCGAGCGCGCAAATCCCGCCGACGAGCATGACGTGGAGCGGCAGACTGCTCGACGCGACCGGAGGCGGCGGCGCGAGGTCGTCGTCGAGGCCCACGCGCATGCCCGTCTCGAGGTCGAGGCCACACGTCTGGCAGATCGACATCCCAACCGGGATGTGACCGCCGCACGTGGGACAGCGCCGAGCCTTGGAGCGCGCCTCGGCGCCGGCCGGCCGGCGGCTGGTAGGCTTCGGCGGCCCATCCTCGAAAAGGGCCAGGGCGTCATTCGCCGGCCGCGCGGGCGTCGCTTTCGCAGGCCGCGTTTCCGCCGCGAGCTCGCCGAGCAACGGCAGGTCGAAGGTCTCTCGCAGGTCGCCGGACGACGTCGGCAAATCGAGGTCGCCGTGACCGCGCCGGATCTCCTGCGACGAGGGATCCGCGGGCGTCGCGTCGTGAGTGCTGATTGTCCCCGAGGACGCCACGTCGGCATGGAACTTCGTTCCGCACTTGGGGCACTTCAACCGCTTCCCCGCGGCTTCCGCGGGGATGTTGAGTACCGTGCCGCAACTCGTGCATTTCGTCGTGCGAGGCATAGTTCCGTGGGCCCGCGCCGTGGGTCGATTGTCCGGACCACGCTCCAATGCCCGGGTCGAGCGGGGCAGGTCCACACGAGGGTCGGTCGTTTTCATCTTACCCTTGTCTTAGACGCCGGGAACAGCGCAATTCTGCGGGAAACGTTCCTCTTTCACACGACTTTCTTGCGACCACATTCCTACGTGTCGTACGGCCAAAGGTTCGTCCGGCAATCGCTCACTGCCCCCCTTACCGATTCAACCGCAACCAGCGTCTGAAGTATCACGGCCCTGCCAACAGAACCTTAGCCGCGTCCGGAAAATCGCCGGCTTCCACAATGCGTCGCGTGGTTTCATGCCTGTAGTCGAACAACTTACGAAGCTTGCGTTCGAGCACACCACCGCCCAGCCACCGCCCGAGGGCACCGAGCGGCGGCTCGTATTCCACCTCGTCTCTCAAGAGCGTTCCGCCAGCGCCGTCGTCCAGAAAGCGGTGGCGGTGGTACCACCGGGAAAATGGACCCTGGACCTGCCGGTCTGCAAACAGTCTCCCCGGCTCGTATTCCGTGTGTTCCGCCACCCAGCGCACGGGCCAAGGGCCGATCCAGGTTCTGAGCACGACCCGCTGACCCGGCTGGAGCGACTCTCCCCCCTCAATAAGCTCGACGCGCTCCCAAGGTGGAGTTAGCCGCAAGATCGCCCCAGGGCTCTCGTGAAACGCAAACACCACCCCCCGCGGGGCAGCGATTCGCGACTCCTTCACGAACTCCATCGTGTCGTCCTCTCCCCCGCCGCGGCGCTCCAATCCCCTATTCTCTATCATCACGCTCGTGACCGGATTGTCAATACCCTGTTTGCAGGATTGCTTGGATGCGTGTGCTTACGCTCTGCGAAACATGAGCGTATTGCGCTGATTTTGGGTGTAGGACGTTGGCCCGACCCGGTTTGTTGATGACTCACGTGCTTGACCGGGGGTGGGGGTAGCGTTACCTTCGACAGAGTAGCGTCGACGGGGCGCAATCCCTTGCCACCGCCGCATCGCGTTTCGTCTCGATTCCTGCTGTGGAGAACGCAACGATGACTGAGAAGACGTCGGTGACCCGTCGGGGGTTCTTGGAGACCGCAGGCGTGGCGACAGGGGCCGTGGTGGCCGCCGGTGCTTTTGCCCACCCCGCCGTTGCCAAGGTGAAGGGGGCCAACGACCGGATCAACTTTGCGATCCTCGGCCCCGGCGGGCGCGCCCAGGCGCACATCGGCGTCCTGCTGGCCATGAAGGATGAGGGGAAGCCGGTCGACATCATCGCGGTGGCCGACGTTTACGACAAGAACCGCGAGAACGCCAAAAGCCGGACCAAGTGCAAGCAGGCCGAGGTCGACTACCGCAAGGTCCTTGAAAACAAGGATGTCGACGCGGTTGTCATCGGGACGCCGGACCACTGGCACGCCAAGATGTCGATCGATGCGATGGAAGCGGGCAAGGACGTCTACTGTGAAAAGCCGATGACGCACACGGTCGACGAGGCGCGGCGGGTGTCGGAGACGGCGAAGAAGACGGGGCAGATCTTCACGGTCGGCGTGCAGTCGACCGCCGACCCGCGCTGGAAGATGGCGAACGAGCTGATCACGGCCGGCAAGATCGGCCACGTGATGCAGGGACAGACCAGCTACTACCGCAACAGCAACATGGGGCAGTGGCGGTACTACCCGCTGTCGAAGGACATGACCCCGCAGACGGTCGACTGGAAGATGTTCCTGGGGACGGAATTCGGCCTGGCGCCCGACCAGCCCTTCAACCGGGCGAAGTTCGCCCAGTGGCGTTGTTACTGGGACTTCGGCGGCGGCATGTACACCGACCTGTTCGTGCACCAGCTCACGCACCTGATCCAGGCGATGGGCGTTCGCTTCCCGCGCCGGGTGGTCGGCGGCGGCGGGCTCTACCTCGAGTACGACGGTCGTGACGTGCCCGACGTGGCGACGGTCGTGGCTGATTACGACGAGGGGTGCCAGGTCATCATCTCGGCGACGATGTGCAACGACGTGCAGCTTGGCGAGGTGATCCGCGGCCATACCGGCACGATCCGCTTCGAGGGGGACCCGAAGCAAGGGTTCTCGGTCGCGGCCCAGAAGCTGGAAGGGCGGCCCGCCCCTCCGGGCGCGAACACGGGCGAGGGGGGCGACCGGCACAAGCCGGAGCAGCCGCGCGACGACACCCGTGCGCTGTGGGACCACTACATGGAGTGCCTCCGCTCGCGCAACCCGGAGACCCTTTGCCCGGCCGAGACCGGCTACGCGGCGATCGCCACGGTCAACCTGGGCGTCCAGTCGTACCGCGAGGGCAAGGCCCTCTTCTTCGACAAGGAGACCGGCAAGATCACCGACGCCGACACGTCGTGGGCCAAGAAGTGGGAGAAGGTCAGCCACGAGCGCGGGAAGCCGAATCAGGTCATCGGCTGGCACGCCGGCTATGAAGGCTCGACCCTGACGCCGAAGGACTATCAGAAGCTCGAAGGCGACTGGGTCGACGGCAAGGACCCGGCCGAGAAGGCGTGAGCGTCCGCGTCGGTCACTGAAGGTCACACGGCCGTGCCCGGGAGTCTTTCCCGGGCGCGGTCTTTTTTGTTTCGTGGGTTGTTTATGGCCCCGGTTCGATCCAGCGACCGCCGACGCACGTCGCAACCAACTCAAACGTTCGCCGGGCGGGGTCGTGCCGAAAGCGAATCAGGTCGGCCGGCGCACCGGGGCGGAGCACGGGCTCGGGCTTCCCGAGCACGCGCGCAGGGTTCCGGGTCACGGTGGCCAGGGCTTGGGCCAGCGTCCAATCGGTTGCCTCGAGCAGGTTACGCAGGCCCACGTCGAGGTCCTGATTCGAACCGGCGAGGTAGGGCGTGCCCGCGACGACGACCTTGCCGGACGGGTCGACGGCCCACTCGCCGTACTGGCCCGGGGGGAGTCCGGCGAGTGGGCTGGCGTCGCTGACGAGGACCAGCCGCTCGGGTCCCTTCGCCCGTGCCAGCACACGTAATGTGGAGCGGTCGAGGTGGTGGCCGTCGGCGATGAGCGAGGCCGATAGCTCATCGAGCGCGGCTTGCTCCCAGATCGGGTTGGGATGCCTTGGCAGCGTCGCGACGATCCCGTTGCCGAGATGGGTGCTGAGTCTCGCCCCGGCCTCGGCCGCCGCCCGCAGGGTCGCGCCGTCGGCCGCGGTGTGGCCCAGGGCGATCGTCACGCCCGCCGCCGTGGCCCGGCGGATGAAGTCGATGGCGCCGGGGCGTTCGGGTGCCAGCGTGATCAGGACGACGCGGCCCCCGCTCGCTTCTTGAAGGCGCTCGAACTCATCCCAGTCGGGGCCCCGCACGGCCTCCCGCGGGTGGGCGCCTCGGTAGCCGTCTACCGCCGAAATCGAGGGTCCCTCCAGATGGATCCCGACGACGCGCTCGTTGACGTCCGGGAACCGGTCGCACGCAGCCGCGATCGCACGGACGCCGCGCACCATGTCATCCGCGGGGGCCGTGATCAGCGTTGGACAGAGTTTCGCAGTTCCAAGCGCGGCCTGCGCCCGGACGATGTCGACCACCTGTTCCGCGGTGAGGTCGGGGCTGGAAAAGGAGATTCCCCAGCGGCCGTTGGTCTGGATGTCCCAGAACGCGGGAGCGAGCCAATCGTCCTGGGAATGAAAGTCGTCCGGACCACTCGCGCATTCGACGTCGGCGATGAGCCCCGCCTTGACCGTGAACCGGACCGATTGGCCTGTCTCAAAATGTCGCGCGCTCACCTGGGAGACCTGCTCCGGGGTTTTCTGGGAACGTGTCACGTGGCATCCTCCGCGGCCGTTCCGCGCTCGCCCAGCCGGTCGACGACCCAGTTCCGGAACTCCTTCCTCCAACTCATGAGCCCTTGCGTCAGGAGGCGGCGCAAGAAGGGAACGAGTTCTTGGATCGGGACGTCGGGGAAATGCTCACTCCGCTCGACGCGAACGTATGTTCCATGATCGTTCAACCGGTGAACCGACAGAACGTCACCGTTGAACCGCCAGACCTCGGGCACCCCGGTCGCCGCGAAGATCGCCATGCGGTCGAGTGCCGTCCGCGTGATCTCGACTTCGATGGTGAGGTCCGGGGGCGGATCCTCCGGAAGGCTGAGCGCGTGCTTGCCGAACATGATATGAGCGTTCTGAAAGTAGAACGACTGGTCTGGCTCGAAGCCCTTCTCTAAATCATCCCGCTGGCAGGTCGCGGAGCCCGATGCAACGTACTCGATTTCCATGGCTTCGCAGAGCACGCCAATCATCGCGGCGAACCCGCTCGCATAGACCTCGTGCGCCCAACCATGCGTCATGATCTCCAGGCTCCCCCGGTCGTAGGTAAGGCGCACCTGCGAGTTCGCACTCTCGAGGTCTTCTCCCAGTGCCTTATATGTCTGCCAGCGAACGCCTGGCAGCAGGATGGATTGGGCTTCGGGGACCGCCGTATGCGGTACGGGTTGGATAGCCGTTGCCATGCTCACTCCTCCTCTCAGCGCAGCTCCAGCTCCGCCCGGCTCGCCTCGCGGTGGGCGAGTGCGGCGGCGATGAAGTCGCGGAACAGCGGGTGGGCGCTCGTGGGCTTCGACTTGAACTCGGGGTGGAACTGCACGGCCAGGAACCACGGATGGTCGTTGAGCTCGACGATCTCGACGAGCGACCCATCGGGGCTCATGCCGGTCGCGACCAGGCCATTTTCCTCGAACTGGCGACGGTAGGCGTTGTTGAACTCGTAGCGGTGCCGGTGCCGTTCGTGAATGAGATCCTGACCGTAGGCCCGGTACGCCAGGCTGTCGGGACTCAGCTCACACGGCCAGGAGCCGAGCCGCATCGTCCCCCCGCGCTGGCGGACGGAGGTCTGGTCCTCCATCAGCGAGATGATGGGATGCTGGGTCGAGCGATCGAACTCGGTGCTGTTGGCGTCTTCCATCCCGAGCACGCCGCGCGCGAACTCGACCGCCGCGCATTGCATGCCCAGGCAGATGCCGAAGAAGGGGATGTTGCGCGTGCGGGCGAAGCGGATCGCCTCGATCTTCCCCTCGATCCCCCGCATGCCGAACCCGCCCGGCACGAGGATGCCGTCGACGCCCGCAAGCAGGCTCGCCACGACACCGTCGCTGACCTCCTCGGCCTCGATCCGTTGCACGATCACGCGCGTCCGGTTCGCGATGCCGGCGTGGTCGAGCGACTCGTAGACCGACTTGTAGGCGTCCCGGTGCTTCATGTACTTGCCGACCACGGCGATCCGCACCTCGTGGTCGGGGTTCTTGACCCGGTCCACCAGCTCGCGCCAATCGCTGATGTCGAGCGGGCCGGTTGTCTTCAGGCCAAGCCGCTTGACCAGCATCTCATCGAGGCCGCTGTTGACGAGGCTAAGCGGCACCTCGTAGATCGTGAACTCCTTGTCGCGCTCCTCGATGACCGCCTTCCGCTCGACGTTGCAGAAGAGCGCGATCTTTTCCTTGTCGCCCGCCGAGATCGGGTGCTCGGTCCGGCAGATGAGCAGGTCGGGTTGGATGCCGATCTGGCGCAGGGCGCTCACCGAGTGCTGGGTCGGCTTGGTCTTGAGTTCGCCGGCCGCCTTCAGGTACGGCACGAGCGTCAGGTGAATGAAGAGGCAATTTTCACGGCCGACGTCGAGCGCGAACTGGCGGATCGCCTCGAGGAACGGCAGGCTCTCGATGTCGCCGACCGTCCCGCCGATCTCGGTGATCACGACATCCACGTCGTCCGTCGCCAGCTTGAGGACGGCGGCCTTGATCTCGTCGGTCACGTGAGGGATGACCTGGACGGTCCGCCCTTCGTAATGCTTCCCCTCCCGCTCTTTCTGGATCACCGAGAGGTAGATCTTGCCGGTCGTGTAGTTGCAGTCGCGGGTCAGCTTCGCGTGGGTGAACCGCTCGTAGTGTCCGAGGTCGAGGTCGGTCTCTGCCCCGTCGTCGAGCACGTAGACTTCGCCGTGCTGGTACGGGCTCATCGTCCCCGGGTCGACGTTGATGTAGGGGTCGAACTTCTGGAGCCGGACCCGCAGACCCCGGTGTTCCAGCAGCATGCCGATCGAGGCGCACGTGAGCCC
>JARLIH010000074.1 GCA_031291845.1 Isosphaeraceae bacterium
GCCGACGCAGCCGTCGCGAAAGATGTTGTCGCCCGAAAAGAGCAGGGGACCCATCCGGAACGCAAGCTGGCCCGCCGTGTGGCCTGGAGTGCTCCACACTTCCAGCTTCTTGTCGCCGATCGTCAGCACATCCCCCTCGTCGATCGTCTGATCGACCTTACAGCGCGGCATGGGAATGTGGATGTTCTGGGCGTCGATCCGGGCGTACGTCAGGATCTCGTCCGCTTCTTCAAGCGGGGCGACACTCTTGGGATGGGCCGCGACCTTACACTTGAGCACCTCACGCGCCCGCGCCAGGCCCTGGGTGTGGTCGGCGTCGGCGTGCGTCGCCACGATCAACTTGCAGGCGGAGAGGCTGAAATTCAACTGCCGGATCAGCTCCAGCACGTCGGGCAGCTCGTCGAGGAACCCCACGTCAATCAACGCGTATTCCTTACCGCCGTCGATCAGGTAAACGTTCACCCCCAGCCGCCGCCGAGCCTGAACGTTCAGCTCGATGACGCCGGGGAAGATATAGTTCCGTTCGACCATCCCAACACCAACCCCCTCCGACGGAAATCCGACTTGGTCAGACCAAGGCCGCCCTGAGGCCAGTCGACCACGATTCTACGGGCCTCGCCCCATAGGGACAACTCCCCGGCGAGCCGCCGCCGCCGAACCATTGCCGATTCCAATCACGCCATGCACACACGACTTCGGGAACGAAGCGCGGTCGCCCGGCGTCCAAAAACAAGGATCGACCCCGAAACCGCTTCGACCACAGCGCCAAACCCTCTCGTTTGTTTCAGAAACGCTCGAAAATTGTTAAAAAACTGATGGAGACTATGGGTGGTTGGGCGACTTGACAGGGGTACTTTGGCAGGTTAACTTGAATCAGGAAAGCCTCAATGGACGTGCTCTGTCTTTCGCATTCTTGCCAGCGCTCGACTTTGCGGGCGGGGGCTGGTTTTTGCGTGGGAAAGGCGGAGTGTACGGCCGAGCTGGCCGGAACCATTGAGCCACCCCTCTTCGACTGCGCGGCCGCATGTGGGGCGACCGGTGAACGGCGGGCCCGGCGGTTTGACGACTGGCATTCAACGGCTCAATCCCCGACGCGGAAACCACTCTCCCGGGGCCTCCGTCGAGTCGGGGGCGCGTCGCGGGGGTTCAACCAAAGGTTCGCGAACATGATCCAAGCGTTCGCCCCGAGGAATCCACGGGGGTACTCGTGGGTGTTGCTTACGATCGCTGCCCTGTTCGTCTGCGCTGGCGTTGCCGACGCACAGACAACCAAGGCGCGCTCGAAAACCGCCACGGGGACGTCGAAGACCAAAGACGATGCGTCCAAGGACGACGAGCCGAAAGCGAAGGACGCCTCGAAGAAGGACGACGACGAGCCGAACGAGAAGAAGGGTGAAAAGGCGGACGCGGCGAAGGGGGAGGCACCGGCCGAGGAACCCGAGGCACCGAAGAAAGAACCCGCCATCGAAGTGTTCAAGGATCCGCGTGCCGAGGCGATCCTCCAGAAAAAGTTCACGACGATCGGCCGCCTTCCCGACCAGAGCAAGAAGAGCGTAGTCAACATGGCCGTCGGTGCAGAGAACGCCGACCGTGCCGTGATCCAGCGCTTCGTGGACGGTGCCACCTACATGTTGACCAACCCGGCCAACGTCGCGGCGCTCGTCGAAGGTAAGGGAGGAAGCAAGGCACTCGAGATCAAGAAGGGGACGGACGACCTGCTCGAGGTGCTGCACAAGGCCCAGGCCAACAAGAACACCGCCTTTTTAACCGAATACAACCGCATCCTCGTAGCGACCCTACCCAAGCTGCTGGAAAACAACCTGTTCGCGCGCATCGAGGCGATGATCGTCCTGGGGCAGACCGGAAATCCGGAAGCAATTCCTGTCTTCGTCAAGCAACTGGCAGATGCGAATCAGACGGTCTGGGTCAAGATCTGGGCCGCCAGGGGGATTACGAGCGCCGCGGGTGGCGGCACCCGTGAGGTGGCGGCGGCCCAAGCGGGCACGGCGGCCAAGGCCATTGCCGACTGGCTCGACAAAGAAAAGGATCTCCCGTGGTTCGCCCAGATGCGTGCGCTGGAGGCGCTCGGGGCCTTGCGGCAGGCCAAGACACCTCAGAAGCCGGACCAGCCCGTCTTCGCAAACGTGGCGATGCGCTTCCTCGCCGACAAAGAAGCACGCCCCGAGGTCCGCGCGATGGCCGCATGGGCGCTGGGTATGATGCGCATCGACAATGCCCTCAGCAAGTTCAACTTCTCGCTTGTGGCGCATAACGTCGCCGAGGTCGCGGCCGATCTGGGCGACAAGGTGGTCGACGTTTTCGACGCGAACCAAAATCAATCGCGTTATTACACGAGCTTCCTCCTTTACCAGATCCACCCTGCGCTTGAGGGAGATCCGAAGGTCCGCGACGCCGGCATCTTAAAGGTGCCCGGCAACCACGCCGGCTTCAACCAGGCGAAGCCGTTCCTCCAGCAGGTCGACGATCTGGTAAAGTCCGTGTACAAGGCATCCGTCGAATTGCTTAACGCCCCGCGCGGGAAGCAGAAAGACCTTCAGAAGCAGTTGGCCAATCGAGTCGACGCGTTGCGGAAGTTCTTGCAAAAGAACCCGCCGGCGGACACGCGGCTCGTGCCGGGCGGTCAGGCCTTCCCGGGCAATCAGGTCGCCGCAGCCCCTGACGGGAAATGACGCAACCCGCCGGCGAGACGCCGGTTCCCACGGTCTCGATTCCCGACATCCGCGACTACGAGCGGATCAACGCCGAGCTCGTGCGGGCGCTGGACGAGGGGCACCCGCGCGTGCGGCTGACGGGCGCAGAGGGGCAGAGGTTGCTCGCGTCGGGGTTGACCGGCGCCTGGCAGGCGGTCGTCGAGGTCGAGGGGCGGGCAGGCCCCGAGCTGGCCGCTGCCTTGAGTGCGCCGGGATTGACTGTGGTCTGCCGGGGACCCGCTGCCGACGGCGCCGGGCGAAGCCTGCGCGCGGGCACTCTGGTCATCCTGGGAGACTGCGGGCCGGCCCTGGGCTACGGCATGGAAGGGGGATCCTTTCTCGCCTGGGGTGATGCGGGCACGCGAGCGGGGCTAAATCAGCGCGGCGGGGTGATCGTCGTGCGAGGGACCTTGGGGCAGCTCGCCGGAGAGCGCCAGCAAGGGGGCCTGTTCTTTGCATACGACGACCGACTCGGACCGCACGCAGGCCGAGGAGCGAGCGGTGGCCACCTGGTTCGTCTTCGACCCGGCGAAGGGGGTCCCGAGGGAGGCGACGAGACAGAATCCGAGGTTCTGCGCAACCTGCTGGCGGCGATTTTGCCCTGGATCGCGCCGGGCGGGCAAGCGCTTCTGTGAGAGGAGGCGGCATGCAACGCGTCGAACGAGCACACGGGAGTCGCTACCGGCCGCCGGCGCTCCTCGCGTTGTTGGCTGTGCTCATGGCGGGTTGCCGCGAGGAGTTGGGGCCCGTGGCTGCGCCGACGACACGGGTCACGGGAGTCGTTCGCATCGGCCGCCGCCCGGTCGGCGGCGGCTGGATTGAGTTCTACCCCGTCGCCGGCACCGTCGGCAACCTGCGTGTCGCGCCCGTCGGACCCGACGGCCGTTTCGCGGCTGATGGCGTGGCGGTCGGGACGAACATGGTCGGGCTCGCGCAGATGCCGAACGCCGGACCGTACCGTTATCAATTCCGCTCCTTTCAGAGCACGATCCGGCGCACCATACGGCCAGGCCCTGCGACGACCTTGGACCTCGACCTCGCTGAAGAAGCTGCGGCACGGGCGACCACTCCCAGATAGGTTGGAGACGACGCGATGACCACGCTCCGCGCCGATCATTCCGCGAACACGACCGACAGCGTGGGTCCAAACGTTCGGATCGTCTTCCGCGACGGCACCGGCGCCATTCATTTTGACTGGCCGGTCGAGCGCCTGCCCGACGCGATCGACGACCGGGAGGGCACGCTTTGGGTCGACATCGAAGAGCAATGCGGCGATGCGAACGGCAAGGCTGAGGCACTCCTCCGCGATGTGTTTCACTTCCATCCGCTGGCGATCGAGGACGCCCTGAAGGAAAAGCATCTTCCGAAAGTCGACGACTGGGGCGCTTATCTCTACGTGGTCTTTCACACGATCGAGTTTGACCCTGTGACCGACGGCCTGCGCCTGCACGAGCTCGACATCTTCCTCGGCCCGAATTACGTTGTGACGTACCACATCGAGCCGATGCCGATCCTGAGTGAGCTCAGCCGAAACATCCAGCGCGACCCGACGAACCGGCTCCGCCACGGCGCGGATCATTTGCTGTACCACATTCTCGACCTCAGCGTCGCCGAGTACCTTCCCGCCATCGAACACCTCGAGGAAGCGATCGACGCGGCCCAGGACGAGGTGTTTGGCCGACCGACCACGCACACCGTCCAGGCGATCTTTCAGGTCAAACGCGCGTCGCTCCGCCTCCACCGCGTCCTCTCACCCCAGCGCGAGTTGTTGAACCGGCTGGCGCGCGATGATTATGACCCGATCGCGGCCGACCACCGGGTCTATTTCCGCGACGTGTACGACCACATCGTCCGCGTCCACGACATCGCGGAGAGCCTCCGCGACCTCATCTCCGGCGCCCTCGACACTTACCTCTCGGCCATCTCGAATCGCACGAATGATATCATGAAGGCGCTTACCATCGTCACCGTGATGTTTCTGCCCATCTCGTTCGTGACCAGCTTCTGGGGCATGAACTTTTTCGGCGAGCGCCTCGCCTTCCAGGTCGCCTGGCCAAGGGCCGGGTTGTTCTGGGCCTCGTGCGTGCTGATGGTCGTCCCTTCGGTCGTAATGTGGATCTGGGCGAAGCGGAAGGGCTGGTTTTAGGCTAAGATGGTGCGATGACGTTCGATCCCTCGGTCCAGTGCTCGCCTCGGAAAACTCGCTCATGTCCACACGGTGGCGGCTGAAGCCTCACGACCCGGACCGGGTCTCGGCCCTCAGCCGAGGCGCTGGGCTCTCGCCTTTGACGGCGCAGCTCCTGATCAACCGGGGGATCGACGAACCGGCACGGGCCAAGGCGTTTCTGGACGCGCGGGTGGGGAGCCTGCACGACCCCGCGTCCCTTCCCGGCGCGGCCGACGCCGCCGATCGGATCGTCCGCGCCATCCGCGCAGGCAAGAAGATCGTCATTTACGGCGACTACGACGTCGACGGCGTCTGCGGGACGAGCATCCTCTGGGCCTGCCTCCGACTTGCCGGCGCGGGGCAGGTGGATTACTACATCCCGCACCGCGTCGAGGAGGGTTACGGAGTTAATCGCGAGGCCCTCGAGCGACTGGTGCACGAGCAGGGAGCCGAGCTGATCGTTACGGTCGATTGCGGGATCTCGGCGCTCGCCGAGGCGCGGCGGGCGCGCGAGCTGGGCGTCGAGCTGATCGTCACGGACCATCATACGATCGGTCCCGATCTCCCCGAGGCGGACGTCATCGTCCACCCGCGTCTCCCCGGCAGCCAGTACCACTGCGGCGACCTCTGCGGTGCCGGGGTGGCGTTCAAGCTGGCCTGGCAAGTCTGCAAGAGTTTTGGCGACGGCAAGAAGGCCTCGCCCCACCTTCGCGACTTCTTGGTTGGCGCGATGAGCCTGGTGGCGCTCGCCACGGTCGCCGACGTGGTCCCGCTCGAGGACGAGAACCGCACCCTCGTGCGGCACGGCCTTGCCGGGATGGGCCAGAACCCGAGCGAAGGGCTGCGGGCCTTGCTGGAAGTCTCCGGCTGCCTCGACAAGAAGAAGCTGACGTCCGGGATGATCGGCTTCAATCTCGGCCCCCGGATCAACGCGGCGGGGCGGCTGGAGCGGGCGATGATGGCCGTCGAGATGCTGACGACCAACGACACCGCGCGGGCCCGCGAGATCGCCTCGGAGCTCGACCGCTGCAACGCGCGCCGGCAGGAAGTCGAGCAGTCGATGGTGGCCGAAGCACACGAGATGATCAAAGTGTTCGGCGGGATCTCCGACCGCGGCGCGATCGTCGTGGGACGGAGCGGCTGGCACCCTGGCGTGATCGGGATCGTCGCCGGCCGCCTGATGGAGACATACCATCGCCCGGCGATTGTCGTCGCGCTCGGCGACGAGGTCGGCCAGGGGTCGGCTCGCTCCATCCCCGGATTCGACCTGTATGAGGCCATCCGGGCGTGCTCCAATGGTCTGCTCGCCTTCGGCGGCCACCGCGCGGCGGCCGGGTTGAAGCTGCCGGTAAGCCACTTCCCGACGTTCGCCGAGCAGTTCGAGAGCCATTGCCGCGGTTCTCTGACCACCGAACAATTGCAGAAGACCTTGACTATTGACGCCGAAGTGATGCTGGGCCAGCTCACGCCGGCTGTGGTCGACGAGATCGAACGGCTCGAGCCCCACGGCATGGGCAACCCCCGCCCCTTGCTCGTCGCCAACGGCGTACGTGTGCTGGGCGACCCACGAGTCGTGGGACCCCGGCAGAATCACCTCCAGATCCGGTTTTCGCAAGGAACGGCCTCGGCCAAGGCGATCGCCTGGAACATGACGGAAAAAGGGAAGAAGCTCGCGGCCGGCACGCTCTGCTCGGTCGCCTTTCACCCGTCGATCAACGAATGGAAAGGCCGGCGCGAGGTGCAGCTCGAAGTCAAGGACTTTCAGCTCGACGAGGTGAGCAGCCATGTCCAAACGCAACCCGCCTGACCCCGCATCCGGCGCAGCGATCGTCCGGCAGGTGCGGGCCCGGGGGATCCACGACCCCCGAGTCCTCAACGCCCTGGCCCGGCTCTCCCGCGCGCGCTTCCTTCCTCCCGAAGTCCGCGGACAGGCCCAGGCCGACCGCGCAGTGGCGATCGGCCTCCAACAGACGATGAGCCAGCCGTTCATGGTCGCCGTGATGACGGCGGAGCTGGCCCTGGCCGGAACGGAGCGCGTCCTGGAGATCGGCACCGGCAGCGGCTACCAGACCGCCGTCCTGAGCGACCTCGCGGCCGAGGTCTTCACGATCGAGCGCCATACGACCCTATCACTCCGTGCTCGCGGCCTCCTCGACGGTCTCGGCCGCACGAACATCCGCTTCCGGGTCGGCGACGGCACCCTCGGCTGGCCCGAGGAAGCCCCCTTCGACCGCATCCTCGTTACCGCCGGCGCTCCGACCTTTCCCACGACCCTGTTTGAACAGCTCGCCGAAGGCGGCCTTCTGGTCGCCCCCCTCGGGCCTGAAGAGGGTCAAGAGTTGACGGTCGTCCGAAAGCAAAACGGGAAACCGGTCTCGCGAACGGTCCTTTCGTGTCGCTTTGTCAAACTGATCGGCGCGGAAGGGTGGGACAAAGACTGAAGAGGTATCACTACAGAGCATACAGAGGAAAAGACCGAGAAAAGCGCAAAGTTTTGAATCACAGATGGACACGGATACGATTCCCATTTGGGCCCGAGATTTCAAATCGGTGCTCCATCTGTGCCAAGCGGTGGTGAATTGTGTTTTCTCTGCCTTTCTCTCCGCGATGAGACTCCCTCTTCCTCGGTCTTTTCCTCTGTGGTCTTTGTGGTGAACGCTTTGGTTCAGTGCAACCGAGGGTCGGTGGCCGCGATGATCGCACTCACCGCCTGCTGGTTGAACCCCTTGTATCCTTCCCGGCGCTGGAGGTTTTCGAGGTGGCTCCCGAGCGCTCCTTCACGGAGGAACTTCTCATGTTGCTCAGCCGTGATCCATCCCTGCGCCCGACAGCGGTCGGCGCGGTGTTTCGCGACCGGCCAGCGCTCTCCCGCCGTGAACGCCTGGCGCAGGAAGGGGAAGTCCGAGAAGGGCTTCATCACCTCGATCCCGGCTTCGGCCTTCAGGCCTTCGCGTAGCGCATCAAAGTCGAACTGGGCCTCGAGGTGGTGCATCCCAGCCTCGAGCATCGACTCGCCGTGCAGGCCAACCCACAGTCCAACCGTATTCGGCCGCGGGAGGTCCGGTAGCGCGTCGTGTGCGAAGTCGTACTCGGCCTCGTCTGCGGCCAAGTCCAAATCCGCGAAGATGACGATTCCCGTCGTCGGATGCTCGAGGACCTGCGCGCCCCAGCCGGCGTGCTCGCCCGCGTGGAACCGTTCGCGGAGGATAAAGCCGAGCGCCTCGAACATCCGGATCACCCGCGGGAAAAACCGCCGCGAGCAGCGGAACGTGTGGTGGTCGTGATTCGCCCAGCCCAGCCCCAATCGATCCTGCCGGGCTTTCTGCACCTGCGCTGCGCGGTTGCGCGCCTGCCAGTAGTCGCGCTCGACCTCGAAGACGAGGTGGCACGCCAGGTCGACCGAGCCGGCGCGCTCGATCACCTGGGCCAGTGTGGCCTCGGTTGCGTCGAACCCTTCGGCGTCATCGTCGAACCGGCGCCGGCGTGCCTCCCAGAGCTCGCGCGCGGCCAAGGCCTCCCGCGCGGCGTGCGGTCGCATCCGCCCTTCGCGCGCCAGTTCGCCCGGGAACGGCTCGAACCCTAAATACCCGCGTCGTTCGACGATCGCGAGCCCGGTTCGCTTGCCCATCACGCGACCGATGCGGTACGGGCCCAGGGGGTACCCAAGGATTTCCAGGCCGAGGTCGTGCGCCCGGGAGAACGCCGCGACGGACTCAACCTTGATCGCCACCTCGCGCACCTCGGGCCCAACCCCGATCGCAATCGCAATCCGTGGGAAGATCCCCCCATCGTGGGCATACACCGGCACGCCGACTCCGTACGGGCTCGCCTGCCGCTCGTAGCCCAGCCCGGCGAGGTCACGGCCGAGGCCAGGTTGGTCGGACACGACCAAGTGGTCGACCCAGTCCTTGAACCGGGTGCTGGTCTCGGACTGCATGCGCTCGGAGAGGGCGGCGGCGAAGGCGTTCCCCTCAAGGGCCGAGGCGATCAGCCTGTCGACAAACGTCTCCGTCTCCGGCCAGCGCTTCCACGAGAACACGGGAGCCCCGGGGGAGGTAGCGGCTGCAGGCAACATTGTTCGTGTCCCTCACGAAACTGGTCATAGGACGTCGAAATCTTCTCCCTCGCGGCATCAAATCAGGCCCCCGTGTTGATCGAGGCGGAAACCTGCTCGAGACCCTTCAAGGCGTTCGCGAAAATTTCGAGGCCGATTTCAACCTGCTGTCCCGTCAGACACAAGGGCGGGCAAAAGCGCACGGTACTCGGGCCGCAAGGCAACAGCAGCAAGCCCCGCAGGAACGCCTCTTGAACGATCGCGTCGCGCAACGCGGGCGCCGGCGCCCCGCCATCCTGGATCTCGACGCCGATCATCAGGCCCAGCCCGCGCACTTCACGAATGCGCGGGTCATTCGTAGCGAGATCCTCTAAACCCGCCTTCAGTTCCCGCCCCCGGCGCACCGCGTTCTTCATGTACTTCGACCTGATGAGCCGCAACGTCTCGAGCGCGGCAACACACGCGACCGGATTACCGCCGAAGGTCGACGCGTGGCTACCGCTCGGCCAGCTCATCACATCGGCCCGCGCCACGATCGCGCCGAGGGGGAGGCCGTTGGCGATTCCCTTGGCCAGGCACACGATGTCCCCCGCGACGCCCCAGTGCTCGGAAGCAAACATCCGTCCCGTGCGGCCGACGCCCGACTGCACCTCGTCGAGCACGAGGAGCACGCCATGCTCGTCGCACAGCCGGCGCAGGCCTGGCAGGAAGTCGTCCGGAGGGACAATGTAGCCCCCTTCGCCCTGGATCGGCTCGACGAAGATGGCCGCCAGCTCCTCCGGCGGACAGGTCGTCTTGAGCAACGCGCGCACGCTGTCAATGTCGCCGAACCGGGCGTGGTGAATCTCGGGCACCAGGGGCGAGAACCCCCGGCGCTGGGTCGGCTTCGAGCCGCTGAGCGAAAGGGCGCCATAGGTCCGCCCGTGGAAGGCGTTCAGGAACGCCAGAGCGCGTGGCCGCCCCGTGTGGTGGCGCGCCAGCTTGAGCGCAGCTTCGATCGCCTCGGCCCCGCTGTTGGTGAAGAAAACGCGTTTCGGACCGGGCCCGGGGGCAAGCTGGGCGAGTCGCTCCGCCAGTCGAACCTGGGGCGCGTAGTAAAAGTCGGTCCCCGACATGTGGACCAGCCGGCCGGCCTGCGCCCGCACCGCGGCCACGACTTTGGGATGGCAGTGTCCGGCCGCCGTGACGGCGATTCCCGCCGTGAAGTCGAGAAAGCGGTTGCCGTCCACGTCCTCCATCATGCAGCCGCGCGCCCGACGTACGACCAGCGGGTAGACGCGGGTGTATGAAGGAGACATCACCCGATCGTCGCGCGCGAGCCAAGCCGATGCGCGCGGGCCGGGCAGGGGGCAGAGGATTCTCGGGGCATCGCGGTGCAGAGCGGTCATCGCGGGGTCCCTCCCTCGGGGGCCGATGGGAACAGACGTGAAAGGCGCGGGCCTGGTTAAAGAACGAGCGAAGGCACCGCACTCTGATTACGGAGTGGACGAGGGCGGACGGCCCAGCGTATTATTCGAGGATCGCCCAACGCCGTCAAATGGAGAATTGCCGGCGGAATTGGTCGAGGTTCGCGCGGCGGCCGAGCACGACAATGCTGTCGCCGTGCACGAACGGCTCGTCGCCGGACGGCGGAAACTCAACGCGGCCGTCGGCGCGCTTCACGGCGATAACGATCACGCCGGTGCGCCGGCCAACGTCGGCGTCGCGCAGCGAGTGGCCGGCGAGCGGGCTGCCGTGCTTGACCGGGATGTCGTCCATCTCGATCGCCAGGCTGGAGCGCGTGGTCACCAGCTCCACGAACTCGACGGCCGTCGGGTTGGTCAAGAGCGAGACGATCCGGTGCGCCCCGATCGCGGCCGGCATCACGACGTGGTTGGCCCCCGCTTGCCGGAGCTTCTTCTGGGTGCTCGGCAGCTCGGCCCGCGCGACGATCATCACGGCGTGGTTCATTTGCCGCGCTGTCAGCGTGATGTAGACGTTGAGCGCATCGCTGGGCATCGCCGTCACGAGCGTCTGGGCGCGGTCGATCCCCGCCTCGCGCAACACGGTCTCTTCAGTGGCATCGCCGACGATGTAGAGGAATCCCAGACGCTCGATTTCCGCCACGCGCTCCAAAGACATCTCGATCACAACGAACGACAGACCCGCCAGAGCGAGCTCTTCGCTCACCAGTCCGCCGACGCGACCGAACCCGGCCACGATCGTGTGCCCTGTCAACATCTCTATCTGACGACGCATGCGCTGGTGCCCCAGGAGCCGCTCGATCTCCCCCTCGGTCAGGAACTGCACGAAGCCCGCGATCGTGTAGGCAACCGCCACCATCCCGAGCGCGATCACGAGCATCGAGTGAACGCGCTCGGAAATGGTGCTCATATGGCGGACCTCGCCGTAGCCGACGCCCGAGATCGTGATCACAACCATGAACAGGGCGTCGAACGGAGTCCAGCCCAGGGCGACGTAGCCGAGCACCCCGAGCACGATCACGACAAAGACGGCCAGGAACCCCTGGAGGATGCGGCGGATGGAAGAGCGCCGCCAGAACGTCAGTTGTTCGGCTATCACCGTGTCGGCCATCACCGTGCCCGTCTTGGACGAGTTAAGCCGAGTCGGCCGGCGTCGTGGAGAGAGCCCGCAAAGGCTTCCCGCGCGCCTGATAATCTTCAACCAGCGACTCGATGGCGTCCCGCCCGTTCCGGGCTGCTTCCTCGTAGCTTACACCGTGGGTGCAGGGCTGGGATACGTCGGAGAATTCCGGTAGCAGAACCACGAACGACTGGTCCTCGGTCGACCAGCGGATCATCATGCTGTAGCGCGGAGTCATGCCTGGCCTCTCAACTCTTCCAATGCGGCCTTTACGGCTTATTCCTGGTAGGGTTTCGCATCGTCGCCGTCGTTACTGGAGATGACCAGAGAACGCGTTGAATCGGGGTGGCTCCAATCCGTATGATCGCCTTTTCCGGCATGGAACGTGAACCCCGCCCTGAGAAGTTCTCGTTTCAACTGCCTGATTTTTCTAGGCATTGGGCGTGCTTGATCCGCCTCGTGACGGAGTCATCCCCGTGACCGTATCCGCTGATTGAACGCCACGGCCAGCACGATCACGGTGCCGAGCACCAGGCCCTCGACCTGGGTGCTGTCAATGTTCGTCGGCAGGATGACGGCCAGGCCGCTCAGCACGGGGAGCTTGGCGAGGAACGTGCGGACGGATTCGAGGATGTCGGGCCGGATGACCAGGCCAGTCCCCTTGATGATGATTTGGATCAGTGCCAGGCCGAGCACGGTTCCGCGAATCGAGCCGACGCCACCCGCCAGGCTGCAGCCCCCCACAACGGCCGCCGTGATGGCGTAGAGTTCGTAAGACACGCCCATCGTACCGCGCGCCTGGCCATCCTTGCCGGTGAACAGGATGCCCCCGAGCGCTGAGAGCATGGCCGAAAGAGCGTACGCGATCGCTTTCAGCCGCCTGGTCGAGAGCCCGCTCAACCGCGCGGCGGTCTCGTTGCCGCCGAGCGCGTAAAAGTGGCGGCCAAGCACGGTCGCCCCCATCATCACGCTCGCCGCGGCGGCGACCGCCGCGAACACGGGGACCGTGTACCACGGGTCGCGGCCGAGCAGGCGGTAGGCGTCGAAGGAGACGTTGATCGACTGGTTCTTGCTCAGGATGACAGCCACGCTGCGCAGGCCCGCCATCGTCGCCAACGTGGCGATGAAGGGGGGGAGGCGGAACTGGTTGATCATCAGCGCGTGGAGCAGTCCAACCACCAGGCCGAGAAGAAGCGTCAACGCGAACGCCGACACCACGACCACGATGGAGGGTGCGGTCGGTGAAGCGCCCGGCAACCATTCGGTCACGAGCTTGGCGCTCACGACCGAGGCCAGGGCGACGACGGCGCCGACGGACAGGTCAATCCCCCCGGCGATGATCACCACGGCGGCGCCAATCGAGAGTACGCCGTAGAGCGCGATGTTATGGAGCAGCGTCTTCTGGCTGTACGGGCCAAAGAACGCGTGTGATGGCTCGAGCACGTAAATCAGCGCCAACACGGCCCCGATCCCGGCAACCAGCCCCCATTCCGGGACCCGGAAGAACGCCACGATTCCGCCCGCCTGCCCTGCCTTTTCCGCGGCTTTCTGTTCCATGGGTACCACGCACGACACCGCCGTTGACACCGTGGCGAACGGCCATTGACAGGACCGGGTTCAGCCCGCCCACTTCCCCAACGACCTGGCGGGGTCTTTTACTTTACCCACAAGGTTTCGGGGGACAAGGTGGGACCGCAAGCGGAGAAGCCCGATTGCGAAGATCCGGTGGCCGACGAACAACGCGCCGGCACCGGTCGGACGCGGGCGTGGTTCACGGAGTCGGCCGGCAATGGCCGGCCCTACAGATTTCAGTTGGCGGGGGGGTTTGAAACCCGCGCTTACAAGGTGGGACCAGCCCCCGGCTTGACGATCACGGCCGGTCGTGAAGCGTCGCGCAACACCGCTTGGGCCGTGCTTCCCAGCAAGATCCGGCCGAGGCCGGTGCGACCGTGGGTGCCCAGGACCAACGTGCTGCCGGCGGCCTCGACGGCGGTCCGGAGAATCTCGGCAACGGGTTCTCCCTCCGCCGCGCGGACCTCCACGGCACCGGTCAGACCTGCCGCCTCCGCCTGCCGCCGGAGCGATTCCAGGTTGCGCACGATGGCCTCTTCGTCGCCAGTTCCCGGGGCCGCGACGTGGAGCAGCAGGAGCCGGGCTCCCTGCTCGCGCGCCAGCGCACTGGCGACCGCGAAAGCGCACCCGGACGCTGAGGAGAAATCGGTCGGGTGAATGACCAGGCGGCTTGGTTCGGTCTGGACGAGGAGGTCTTCCGGCAGATGATGGACCAGCACGGCGCAATGGGCTCGGCCCAGGATCGTCTCGGCCACGCTCCCGGAGAGCAGCCGGTCCAACCCGCGCCGCTCGTGGGTCGCGACGGCGATAAGATCGGCGTTCGCCTCCTGAGCCGCGCGCAGAACCTCCTCGGCAGGGTCGCCGTCGCGCACCTGGTACTCGACCTGCGTGAGACCGTCGGCAGAATGGGTCTCGCGCAGTTGCTCCTGGATCGCAGCACGGTGACTGGGCGAGTCGGACGGCCAGAACACCGGCAACCCCGCACCGCTCGAGCTCCCTTCGGACGCCGCGAACAGGACCTGTTCGACGACGTGCAGGACCACGACGCGGCCCCCCTGCGAGAGCGCGCGGACAACCGGAAAAGCCGCCCGCGCGCGTTCTGAGAGGTCGGTCGCGAAGAGAGTGGTCCCGAAGGTCGTCATGATCGTGCTCCTATCCAGTCCGCTTGCCGACGACGGCGAGGACCACCGAACCGACGGCACCTCTTCCAGTGAACCGGAGTCGCAAGGAGGCGTCAAGAGTGCGCGGGGCGAGCCCTTTCACCACGTCTCTCGGTACTGGAAAAGGGGTCCCCCGATTGCAGCTCGCGCCCGAAGCAGGGCCGCCGCAACGCACGCCCGGGGGAACAGCAGGTCGTTCTCCTCGTAGACGTGCTGCAACAGCTCCGCCTCGAGCTCGGCCAGCCCCTCGAGCAAGACCCGATACATCGCGCACGCGTCCGCCTTGGCCGTAAACCCGTTCGTCAACTTGCGCAGCCGCGCGAGAGTAGCGCTGGCGTCGCGGTGATCGATCTCGAGCGATCGAAAGGAACCATCCCCCTCGTCAGGACACAGCCCCGTCGATCGCGCTGCCTCCCAGCGCATAATCTTCGGAAAGACACACCACTCCTCCTTGATCATGTGCGACTCCAGGTCGTCCTTCAACACCGCGAGCACCTCGCGAAGCTCTCCGAGCGCCGGGTCATGGGGGCCGTGCACCTCGGCCACTCGATCGGCCAGTTTGAGCAAGCGAGGCAGTTCCTTGCGCAGGTGGGCATGGTGGACATTCACGATCCGGTCAATCAGCGCCGTCATCGAAGTCGATTCCGGATCGTCGGCCGACGGGTTCTCAGCGAATCCCTGGGCTTGCTCCAATCCGCCAATGGACCTGTTCGCACCGAGCGCGGACATGGACCGATCTCCTGTCTTCGCACTTCGTTCGCCGTCAGCCGTTCCCCCGCATCCCGTACAGCGGACGGGCCGACTACCGACGACCGACGTGGGCCAAACTCAGCAAGTCCCTACCGTCAACTCGTCCCGCTACCGACGAAAAAAGCTCCTCACGAGCGGCACCGCCGCCCGGAGGAGCTTTCATCGCCAGACAGGTCGACCCCTCGCGAGCCGGCCTCGTCTCTCATCACCGGAGCACCACGCCGTTTTCCCGGCCGTAGCACCCCACTGACTCCTATTATATCGATCTCAACGCCGATGTCAAACTTACGTGTTCTTGGATTTCTCGATCTCGCTGTGATTCTCAGGCCCAGAGACTGGGCAAGGAGCCGGCCTTGCGACTCAGTGCGCCTTCTCGTTAGGCGGGACGGGATACCCTTTCCGTCCCCAGTTGATACGGAGCGGCGCCCGGTCATACACCCCCCGATCAGGTGAAGAGGTCGAGCAACGGATACAGCGACCTGACCGTGCACCCCGGGCAACGGGGCGTCGAGCCCGCTTGCAACGACCAGACACCGCGGGCGATCGAGATCAGGCCGGTCAGCAGCACGCACCAGGCCGCCGCATGATAGAGGTGCCGGCGTGCAGAAGGTTTCCGCAACGATGCGCCAACGCCGGTAAGAACCATGACCGGCACGGTCCCCACGCCGAAAAGGCTCATCATCAACAACCCCTGGCCGAGACTCGCGGTGCTGCTCGCAAGGGTCAGGTAGCCGTAAACCAAGCCGCAGGGGAGGAAGCCGTTGACGACCCCGGCGACGAAGACTTCGTATCCCCGCGGGGCAGTCAGGAACGGCCCGAGAATTCCCCCTGTCAGGCAAGCCGGGGCCCCGCCGAGACTCGGGGCCCTCCCGGGAATCCAGCCCGTGGCACGCAGTCCCTGCCAGACCAGGACGACCCCCGCGACCACGCAGAGAATGCTTTGGAGATCGATCAACCAGCCGGCCCGGCGCTGGAGCCAGACGCCTGCGAACCCCGCACAAAGGCCGCAGAAGGAATACGTGCCGACCCGCCCGAGGCTGTAGAGAAGCTGGCGCCGCAGGTTCTCGGAGACGCTGCGCGCATCCAGACCGACCGTCAGCGCGAACCCGCCGCACATCCCCACGCAGTGCGACGAGCCAAGCAAGCCGCCGGCGACAATCAGGGGCCACTCGATCACGACATGGCCTCCTGGATAATGCGGCGTGAGGGCGGAGTTTCGGCTCGTTCCATCACGCGTTGCGAGACTACGTCAGGACGAGACGCCAGCGCGAGGGCTGATTCGCCCTTTACCCCGTCGGCGGGCCCAGTTCCCTCGGCCCCGAGCCGCAGGGAATTCACGATGACCAGCGCGCTGCTCCCCACCATCAAGAGTGCAGCCAGCGCAGGGTTCAGCCAGCCAAACGCCGCGCAGAAAACGCCGACGATGTTGTACCCAAAGGCCCAGGCGAGGTTGCCCCGGATGACCCGCACGGTCCGCCGCGCCAGATCGATGGCCCACGGGAGGCGCTCGAGGTCATCGCCAAGCAGGCAGACGAGGGCCGAGTCGCGCGACAGGTCCGTGCCGCAACCCAGGGCCACCCCGACGTCGCTCGCGGCGAGTGCGGGCGCATCGTTGATTCCGTCGCCGACCATCGCGACAGCGCCAAACTGCTCGCGCGCCTCCTGCACTGCGGCCACCTTGCCGGCCGGCAGCAGGCCCGCCTCGACGCGCAGACCAAACTGCTTGGCGAGGGCCTTCCCGCGCGCGGCCTGGTCGCCGGTCAGGATCGCCAGGTCGAGCGCCATGCCGCGCAAGCGGCTCACGGCCACTACGGCCGAGGGGCGAGTCTGTTCGTCAAAGAGGAACAGGCCGCGAACGCTGCCGTCCCACCCGACGAACGACAACGACTGACCCTGAGCGCCGGCGGTTTCGGCCGAGTGTACGAGCTCCGGGGTTAGCCGAAGCCCCGCATCGGTCATGAAACGCGCGCTACCGAGAAACACGCGTGTCCCCGTAATACCGACAGCGCCCGAGACCCCTAGGCCGGCGTGCGTGCGGACGTCCGACAGTGTCTCCTGCTGGTCCGGACTGTCCGCATACTCGAAAATCGCCCGCGAGAGCACATGGCCGGACGACGACGCCAGGCCCAAGGCCAGCGCAAGGGCCGTTTCGCGTTCATCACCCGTGGCTCGGAACTCGGCCACCCGGGGCGTCCCGGTGGTCAGTGTACCGGTCTTGTCGAAGCGAACCGCCTGAACCGAGGCGAGGCGTTCGAGCGCATCGCCGCTACGGAACAGCACCTGCCCGGCCGCCGCCCGGCCGAGGGCGGTCCAGACGGCCAGTGGTGTGGCCAGACCGAGGGCGCACGGGCAAGAGATCAACACGACCGCGAGCGCTGCCATCAAACCGCGCTCCAGCCCGCCGGTCAAAGTGTGGGCGAGCAACGTCGCGAGCGCGACCGCCGTGACGGCGGGCACAAACCAGGACGAGACGCGGTCGGCGATCCGTTCGTACGCCCCCTTCAATTGCCTTGCCGCGCGCACCATCTCGATCAGGCGCGCGAGCGTGCCGGATGCGCCCGCGGCGGTGACTTCCAGCGTGAGGTCGCCGTCGAGGTCGAGCGTCCCCCCGAGGACCACGTCGCCCGGCTGCTTCAAGACCGGCTGGCTCTCGCCGGTCAACACCTGCTCGTCGACGAAAGCGAGGTTACAGACGACCCGGCCGTCGGCCGGGATACGCTCGCCGGGCAAGACTCGCAGCGCATCGCCGCGCGCGAGCTCACCGAGCGGCACGAGCTCCTCCCGGCCGTCGCGCACCCGCCGCACCTGCTCGGGGAGCAGCTTCTCGAGACGCTCGAGCGCGTCGGTCGCGCGCTGTTTGCCGGTCGCCTCGAGCCAGCGCCCGAGGGTTACCATCACGAGGACCACGCAGCCGACCTCGAAGTAGATCGGGCCATGACCACGCACGACCGAGACCACGGAGAAAAGGAACGCGGCCACAACGCCGGACGCCAGCAAGATGTCGGTCGAGAGCACTCCGCGGCGCAGCTCCCGCACGGCGTTCTCGATCAGCGGGCCACCCAGCAGCAACAGCACCGGCGCGGCGAACACGAGCGCCACGTACCGGAACAGGCCACTGAACGCAACGGCCAGCCGGCTCGTCTCGTCAACGCCGTAGACGTCGGTCGTCCAGAGCGCCATGGTGAAGGCCACGACGTTCATCGTGAAGAAGACCGCCAGACCGAGCCGGGTCAACGCTGCGCGTGCTGCGCCTCGGTCACCCCGCTCGAGGCTGATTGCCGCGGCGACCTGGCAGCCGAAACAGCAGTAGTGCGGACCCTCGACCTTCGCGTCCCGGCTCCGTCCCCACCAGGGGGCCGGCACGGGCAACTGGCAATGGTCGCAAAACACGGGCCCGGCGGGCTGCGTGGTCATGGTGGAGAGACCATCTCGGTCGCGAGCGCGGGGAGGAGATATCTGAGCACGTAATACGCCGAGAAGATCCAGAATATGACCCAGAGCAGGTGCACGTACCACGGCACCTTGCTCCCGGTGTAGTAGTGGAAACGCTGGTCCTCTTGGGCTGTCGTCGATTCGACCTGGGCCATCGGCTCGATCCCTTCATCGAAAAAGTCAGCTTGGCGCGCTTCAAGCGTCCGAACGTTCGATAGCGGCCGGACGCGGCTGAGCCAACCCGGGGGGGCCTGGGTAGGACCAGCCGCGCCGGCCGGCTTGACGACTGGGAGCGACCTCTCGGGGGGGCGGTGAGAGCATCACTCGTCGTCGAGCATCCGCTCGGTTTCCAGCATTGTCTTCTTGGGCTGCTCGATGTCGCGAAACATTCCGTGGAGGATCGCCCACAGGAACAGGCAAAAAAACCCGAGGCTCGCCAGCAGGTAGTTCAGAATCGGCGAGATGGCGAACACGCCGTCCACGTCGCCCCGGAACAGCGCGATGAATTCGCGGAACTTGTTCGCGAACCCCAGCAGGCTCGGGATGAGGATCACGAGTGCGAGGACCAGCGTCGTGAGATGCGGCGATCGCCCGGCGGTTGGCTTGACTGCGGAACCGGTGCTCATGAGAGACCTTCCTTATTTCAACTCGACGTCCTTGACGTTCGACGCCTGGTAGTCTTTGTAGTAGGGGTAGCTCTCGAGCCACGAGCCGAGCCACTGGACATAGGCGATGAGCGCCAGCCCGCGCTTGTTGGGCTTATCGGGTGCGCCGTCGAACAACCAGGGGTAATCGGGCATCGGCGACCCCTCGGACAGCAATGTCGGCTGGAAGAAGTGCACCGCCTGCCAGTCGTTCGACCGCCGGCCGCCTTCGCGGCAGAGATCGGGGCCAACCCGGCGAGTGCCGAACATCACGGGGCGCTGCAGCTCGTTCTGGTACTCCTCGGTCTTCGAGACCGGTCCCCAGCGTCGATCTTCATTGGACACAGGCCGGATGAACTGGCTGTGGCAGTGCCAGCACCCTTCTCCGACGTAGACCGAGCGACCGACCCGCAACGCGTCGGCGCACGTCTGGTTGAGCCACGCCTCGCGCTTCGGCGTCTCTTCCGGCGGTGAGCCGAACGCCGCCTTGAAGCTCTCGGGATACCGCCTTGCCAGGTCCTCGAACTGATAACGGAGGTTGCCGTTGACCAGTTCCTCGGCCTTCTTCTCCGGAATGTTGCGGTACATCAGGATCGGCACGAGACCGTTCGAGAGGAACGCGATCCCGAAGAAGAACAACCCCGCGATCAATAGTACGCCCGACTTCTTTTCAAACATGAAAGGTCTTCCTCGTCGATCACATGGTGGCGGCCGCGGCAAGGGCCGCCGGCTCCTCGGCCGGCCTCGCCTTTACGTAGGTCAGTGCGATGTTGGTCAGGAACAGAATCAACCCGGTGAACATCATGGACCCCGCGACCAACCGCACCGCCCAGAACGGGATGGAGAACTCGATCGATACGTCCCAGGGCAAGAGCGACGACCACAGGTAACCCTGGAACGGTCCCGCGACGATCAGGTCGGCCGACATCAAGCCAATGCCGAGCGCGGACAGCCAGTAGTGCCACTCGCAGAGCGCCTGGCTGTACCAACTGGTCTTGAGCAAGCGCGGGAACAGGTACGTCATGATTCCCAGCAGCCACATGCTGAACACGCCGAACATGACCATATGGGCGTGGCCGACCACCCAGTCGGTGAAGTGGATCAGCGCCTGAAACGTCAGCGTCGTCTGGAACGCACACTGAAGGCAAGTGAGGCCGTAAAAGACCATCCCGGTGTAGAACCAGCGGATCGGCAGGTTGTCCCGGAGCGCTCCGGCCGTTCCCTTCAGCGTGGCGAAGAAGTTAATCAAGACGGTCGTCACCACCATCTCCACCGCGATCGTGGAGATCACGGCCCCGTACTGGAGGAACATCGGGATCGGCGTGTAGAGGAAGTGGTGGATGCCGGTCAGCGGGTAGAAGAAGGCCAGGCCCCAGAAACCCACGAGCGACAGACCGTGGCTCCAGATCGGCTTGCGGAGCATGATCGGCACGAAGTAGTACATCAGGCCCCAGCCCAGGGGAGTGACGAACAGGCCCACGAGGTCGTGGATGAAGAGGCCTCCCACGGCCCCGGCGGCCGTGCCGGGTACGAAGTACTGCGGGATGAAGTTCCCCATCGCGTACGTCAAGAACGTCCAGACGAAGGACGCCGTGAAGTACCAGAGCGTGACGTACATCGGCCCCTTCGTCTTGATGATCGGGGTCAGGAAGTTGATCGCGACCAGCAAGAGACCGGCCAGCGCGAGCGGGTCGATCCACACCGGGGTCTCGCCCCACTCCAGCCCCTGCGCCTGGCCGAGCAGGATGCCGACGGCCGTCGACAGCACCACGACCTGCCATGCGGCGAAGATGAACCGCGAGAGCTTCGCGTTCAGCACCGGCTTGAGCGTCAGCCGCGGGACCGCCCAGTGCAGCGCCCCGAGAAACGCGTTCGCGAGGAACCCGTAGGCGATGGCGTTCGTGTGCACCATCCGCCAGCGGCCCGGCGAAAAGATCTCGATGCCGCGCAGCGGGTTGTGGCGGACGAGCTGAAAGCCCATCAGGAACCCGCCGAGCATCGATACGAACATGTAGCCCAGCGCTGCCAGGAAGTACCAGCGCACAAGCTGTTCGTCGACCAGATCCTCGTGCCGGGGGTGATCTTGTTCCAAGCGCATTGCTTCACTCATAAAAGTAAGACTCCGATCAGCGCGCGGCATCCGCCGCAACGGCGCGCTCTGTCCCGTTCGGCCGCCGGTAGGGTGTGAACTGCCCGAGCGGGTACAGCAGTACGATCGTCCAGCCGAAGACGAGGTGCGTCGCCGCGGCCACCCACCACGGGAGGAGCCGGTTGTCGACAATCCAGTTGCCGCCGAAGAGGGCCGGCTGCAGCCACGAGAGGATGCCGTAAAAGTTGATCAGCCAGATCGCGAGCGAGACCAGGCTCGCCACGGCGAAACGCTTGAGGATCGGCCCGCTGGGCGTGAACTTCGTGAGCGCGAGGTAAACCGGGATCCCGAGCAGCATGCCCGTGACCAGATAGAGGCAGCAGCCGAAGGCCAGGATCAGGCCGTCGGGAATCGCGTGGACCGTGGCCGAGCCTTCGGCGAGCATCAAGGCGCGCTGGCCGAGCGGAAAGGTCAGGTAGATGCGGATCAGCTCCAGCGCGCTCTTACCGGCGATGGGCGCGCCGATCACGTTCAACAGCAGGCTCGCCATCGCGCCGAAGATGCCGAGCAGGAAGCCGGTCGTGGCATAGTAAACCGGGTAGTACGTCAGCGATTGCCACGCGAGGTCGGCTTCCTCCTCGTTGATTTCCTTCTCGAGCACCTGGACCCGCTGACGCAGGTCATTGAGCTCTTCGCGCAGTTCGTGGACGTCCATCGCACGAGTTCCTGTCGGTCCCCGGTCTGGGGCGTTAACGGGTGAGTTGCGACACCGACTCGGCGGCCGGCGCCGAGGACGACGGTTCGACGCCGGGAAGCGGCTTGAGGAGGCCCGCCTCGGGGACCTCACCCGCGCGCCTGCGGTTCGAGAGATAGAGGACGTAGGAAACAAGGTTCCACGCCGTCTCCGGTTCTTGTTGAAACGCGCTTCGGAACGAAGGCATCGGGGTGCCGTTGATCCCGGAGTCGACGTGGCGGTAGAGGTCGATCGGCTCGGTCCCTCCGCGGAGCATGCCGGAGGTGAGGTCCGCGGCCTTGGTCGGGTTGCCCCAGGAGTCGACGCCGATGTTTTCCTTCGTCTGGCCGCGGCCGTCGTCGCCGTGGCATTTCGAGCAGCCTTTGCTGAGGAACGCAGCCTTGCCCGCCTGGACCGTCGTGGCGGAGAACTCGGGCATCGGAGTGGCCGGATAGACGACCTGCGACGGAGCCGCCTTCCACTTCTTGAGGATGCCGTCGATGAGCTCGGGGACCCGCGCGGGGTCAACGTCGCCGTCGAATTCGGCCGCGTCGGCGAGCTGCGACTCGAGCTCGCCGCGCCGCGTGAGTGCGAGGACGTAATCGACGACCGCTTCGAGGTCCGCCTTGGAAAGCAAGTCGAACGACGGCATCGAAGTCCCCATGACGCCGCGCCGGACGGTCCGAATCAAGTCGTCGCGCAGCGGTTTGGCACCGTAGGTCGTGGAGGTAAACTTGAAGATGCCGGCCCGGTAGTCGCGCGGGCGAGGGATCATGTAGCGGCCGGCAGGGCCGTTACCGTCTCCGGAGGTTCCATGGCACTGCGTACAGTACCGCTTGTAGACGACGGCCCCCTTACGAACCGAGGCAAGCTCGGCTTTGTCGCCGCCAAGCACCTTAACCGCGCCGGGCGTGCCGCACTGTTCCTCGAGGACGTTCCGCACTTTGTCCCGGAATTTCGGCTCGAGCTTCGCGGCCTGCTTGCTCGTCACGAAGATCTCCGGCTCCGGCCTCCGGGCACACCCGCTCGTGAGCGAGGGGACAAGCGCGACGATGAGCGCCCCGGCTGTGCGAACGGAAAACCATCGCGCCGTTGCGCGCTCGTGCGGGGTTACGGCTGCTGTCTCGGGCCGCGAGCAGCGCGGGGCGGCCGTTCGAGATCGAGACTCTTGGGTCACTCTCATCACAAAACCCGGCCTCCGGGTTCCCGAGGTTCACAGTACGTAGGCTCTCCGGACACTCGCACGGCGAACGCGCAGAGTGAATGGCTCGTCGAGCGCAACAAAAAACCCCGACCGATGTCCGCAGACACCGGGCCGGGGCTTTCTTAGCCAACGAAGGTTACCCATCGCGAGCAACCTTATGCCGGTAATGTATTCGAAAGAATGGCGGGCGTCAAGGTTCCGTCACAACATTCTTGCTCCACCCGTCACCGGGAAGCACTTGGCGCAATTGTGTCCATGGGAATTGTGATATGAACTTGTGTTCCTTCGCCGGGCGCGGAGAGGATCTCGATGCGACCGCCGAGCAGGGCTGCGCGCTCCCGCATGCCGAGCAGGCCGAGCCCCGTACCCCGCGCTGCACGCTCGCGGGCGAGGGTGGGATCGAAGCCGATGCCATCATCGCCCACGGTCATTGACAGCTCATGCCCCTCCCGCCGCAGGTCGACCCAGACGTGGCGCGCGGAGGCATAGCGCGTGACGTTCGTGAGGGCCTCCTGGGCAATCCGGAAGCACGCCGTCTCGATTGGGGCCGGCGCGCGAATGTCGGGCGGGTCGGCGGTCAATCGCGCCTCGACCCCCAAGCGCCTCGCCAGGCGATCGACGTACCAACGCAGTGCCGACAGGAGGCCGAAGTCGTCCAGCATCGACGGCCGAAGGTCGAGCGACAGGCTGCGCACCTGCTCGATCAACTGGTCGATGAGCTGCACCCCGTCGTCGGCGATGCCCTTGCGCAGCGCGGCATCGGACGCGTCGGCCCCGGCCTGGATACCCAGCTTCAGGGCGGTGAGCGACTGGCCGATCTCGTCGTGCAGCTCGCGGGCGAGCCGCCGGCGCTCAGCCTCCTGCGCGGCGATCGACTGCTGTGAAAGTGCGAGCAGCCGGCGCCTGCCGCGCCGGACTTGCCGGAAGAGGCGGGCCTGTCGCAGCGCGATCGCGAGGAGGTCGGCCACCTCACGGACGACTTCGAGGTGCTCGGGATCGGGCGGCCCGGGCCGGTCGAAGTAGAGAACCAACGCACCGAGAATGCGCCCCTTATAGGTGAGGGGCTCCCGGAGCGAGGCGCGCCCGCGGCTGGTCTCCCCCGTGACCTGGCAACAAGGGAGATCGGACGCTGGCGACGGCGCCAAACACGACGTCCACTCGTCGCCGGTGACCGCTGAGTCCAGCGCCTGGGCTTGCTCCGGCGGCAAGACGCCGCGAACGGCGAGCACGGTCCGCCGCCCGTTCCGCGCGTCAACCAGGTCGACCCGCCCGCAACAGCAAGGGACTAACTGGAGCAAGTGGTCGAGCGCCGTGCGCCCGACCTCGTGCGGCGAGGCGGCCGACAAGATCGCCTGGTCGAGCTGTCTCAACCGCATCAGGCGATCGAGCAAGCGCGCGTTCGCCGCTTCCGCCCGCTTACGGCGCGTGATGTCCTTGACCTGGCCGACAACGTACAGCGGTTGTCCGCGAGCGTCGCCGACGGCCGAGACGCAGAGCAAACCCCACAGTTCGTGCCCCTGCTTATGAATATATCGCTTCTCCATCTGGTACGTACGGATCTCGCCGCGAAGTAGCCTGCGGAAGGCGGAGACGTCTTTCTCGAGATCTTCGGGGTGCGTGATCGACTGAAAATCCGTCGCGAGCAGTTCGCTTTCCGTGTAGCCGGTGAACTCGCAGAGGCTGCCGTTGAGCTCGAGGAAGCGGCCGTCGGGCGCGATGATCGCCATCCCGATCGCCGCCGAGTCGAACGCTCCCCGAAACCGCGCCTCGCTCACCCGCAGCGCCTCCTCGGCGCGGATGCGGAAGGAGATGTCCGTGGAGATGCCGCAAGTGGCATAGGCGACGCCCCGCACGTCGTAGAGTGGCGCCTTGATCGAGAGATACTTGCGGAGCCCGTCGGCATGGGGCGCGTTTTCCTCGAACTCGAGGGTGCGGCCGGCTTCGAGGGCAAGGCGGTCGTTGTCCCGGAATGCCTCGGCAATCGCCAGCGGGAACAGCTCGTAGTCGGTCTTGCCAACGACCATCTCCTTGGACGTCTTGAAGACTTCGCCCCATTTACGGTTCACGAAGAGGTAACGGCCCGAGAGATCCTTCAGATAGATGACCGCCTTCGAGCTGTCGAGCACCGCCTGGAGCCGCTGCTCGCTATCGCGCAAGGCTTCCTCGGCGCGCTTGCGGTCGGTGATCTCGGCGAGCTCGATCACCGCTCGGCGGGGCCCTTGGCCAAGGAAGGGGAGCACCCGTACCGCGAACCACCGGCGCGATTCGAAAGCTTCACACATGTAACTTAGAGCGAACGTCGTGTGGCGGCCGGCGAGCACGGCGCGCAGTCCCTCGGCGAGCTCGGCCGCCGCCGCGGACTCGTTACCGCGCAACTCGTCACACGCGGCGAGGTAGTTCGTCCCTTCGCCGGCAGCCGCGATCAGCCGCACGTCCGACTCCATCGCCGACTCACGCCAACGGCGGTTCACGGCCAGAATGGTGCCGTCGTCCGCCACGACCGCGACATGAGCCGACAACGAGTCGAGCACGCCGCGCACGAACCGTTCCGACTCATGCACGGCGCGCTCCGTCCGCCGCTCCTCCGCGACATCGCGCATCACCACGACCCGCGCGGGGCGACCGTCGACGCCCAGCTCGCTCGACGTGATCTCCGCCTCGATCAACGTGCCGTCCTTCGTGCGATGCCGCCAGATTCCCGCGGGGACGTGCGGCAGACCCTTGTACAGGCCGATCTGTTCCCAGAGAGGGGGCACTTCCAAGGGGGGGCGGATATCCGCCACCTTCAGGCCCAGAAACGCCTCGCGGCTGTACCCGTACCGCTCGACCGCCGCGCGGTTGACGTCCAAGATCGCGAGCGTTTCCACGTCGTAAACGTACGACGGGTTGGACAACGCCTCGAACAGCAGACGGTAGCGAGCTTCGCTCTCGAGGAGCGCGGCTTCGGTCCGTTTCTGGCGGATCGCACCCTCGATCACACGCTCGAACGTATCGGCATCGTCTCGGTCCGCGAACAGGCAGTCCGCCGCGCCCGCCTGCGAGGCCGTCCCCCGTACCGCCCGATCTGCGTGCCGGGCCAGCAAAATGAGCGGCGGCACGCCACCCGCACGCACGGCCTCGCGGATGAACTCCAGCCCCCCGCTCACACCAAACCGCTCCGCGACCAGCGCGACCTCATGGACGCCCCGTTTGAGTTCGGCCAGCGCGGCGGCGTGCTCGACCGCGCGGTCAACCCGCAACTCATCGCCGTAAATCGCTTCCAGAAGCGACTTTGTGCGCTCAAAACCGTCGCCGACGAGAAGCACCGTCTTGCCTTGCCCGCTCATCGTTGTCCCTCGAACCACAGCGCGCCCTGCCAGAAACATTATGCACAACGACCGGGCGGCCTGCACGCTTCGCCCGAGGCGAATGCAAGACCGCGGCTGAAAAACAGAATGAGCCGGAATTTATTCTCGGTTCACGGTCAGCTTATGAGCGGTCGCTATCCTGTCGTACGACGCCGTGGGCTTGCTCCGATATCCGGGGCTCAGTGGATCACGGCGGTCATTGTCAGGAGGAATACGATGAAGGTCCGATCCGCGTTGTCGGCATTTGCCTGTTTCGGGCTCGCGGCATGGTTTGCGGTTGCGCGAGCCGACGAGGTGAAGGTTCCGCTCGACAAGCTGCCACAGGCCGTCACGAAGGCGATCAAGGCCAAGTTCCCGACCGGCTCGCTCAAGCAAGCTGAAAAGGAGGTTGAAGACGGCAAAACCATCTATGAGGTCGGTCTGGAGGATGGCGGAACCAAGATCGACGTGTCTCTGAAGGAAGACGGCACGATTCTCGAGATCGAGAAGGAGATCCCCGCGGCCGCTCTGCCCAAGGCCGTGAGTGCTGCGCTGAAAGAGAAGTACTCGAAGGGGACCATCAAGAAGGCCGAAGAGATCGCGAAGGGCGAGACCAGGTCCTTCGAAGTCATCGTCGCCGTTGGTAACAAACGGCGCGAGGTGGTGCTCGACCCCGGCGGCAAGATCTTGGAGGACGAAGAGAGCGACGAGGACTGAGCCCGCTCCGGCCAACGACGGAGGAGAGCGGGTGCGTCCGCACAAGAACGGGCTGGCGACGCTCGCTCCTGCAAGGCTCCTCGAGACGTCGGCGGAAGTCCCCGCGTTGGCGATGACCGACGGAGGCGGCCGGACTGTCCTTGTACAGTCCAGCCGCCTGCGGCTCCTTATTGAACCTGGAACCGTTTATCATCCATTATCACGGCGACCGCCGACCGGCACGGCCTTCCCGCGGGTGAGCGCATGGTATTCCGCATTTTGCTGGTCGAGGACGAGGCGGACCTCGCCGACTTCGTGCTCCGCGGCCTGCGCGAGGAAGGCTTCGCCGTCGAGCTCGCGGCCGATGGGCCCCAAGCTTGGGCCGCGCTCAAGGGGAGTGCCTGGGACCTCGTCGTGCTCGACTGGTGGTTGCCGGGCGAGGATGGCTTGACCGTGCTCAAACGCTACCGCGCAGCGGGCGGGGCGAGCCCGGTGCTATTCCTCACCGCGAGAGACGCGGTCGGGGACCGTGTACGCGGGCTCGACGCCGGCGCTGACGACTACCTCTGCAAGCCGTTCGCCTTCGACGAGCTTTTGGCCCGCATCCGCGCGCTGCTGCGCCGGCGCGACAAGACTCCCAACCTGAAAGTCTCGTACAACGACGTGAGCATCGACCTGGCCGCTCACCGCGCCGAGCGCGCCGGGCGGCCCCTCGACCTCACGACCAAGGAGTTGTCGCTCTTGAGCTTCTTGGTCCGACATCCGGGGCAGGTCCTCTCGCGCACGCGAATTTACGAACACGTGTGGGATGAAACCTTCGATGGGCTCTCCAACACGCTCGAAGTGCACGTCATGGAATTGCGGCGCAAGCTCGAGGCCCACGGCCCACGCGTCATTCACACCGTGCGGGGCCGGGGTTACGTCCTGCGCGCCCCGTCGGAGGAGGCGTGATGAGCCTTACGGGTCGCTTCTCTGCGCTCTTCCTGGGGGCGCTTGGGGTCGTGCTCATCGGCTTCTCGACGGCCATGTATGTTTCGGCACACGTGTATTTGCACCGGCAGGTGAGCGAACGGTTGGCGGCAGCGCTCGCCATACTGGCGGCAGCGGCCGAGGTACACCCCGACGGCGTCGAATGGGAGCCCCAAGAGCGCGTGTTGCTTTTGGGGCAGGATGCCGGAGCCGAACGCTTGCGCTGGATGGTATTCGACGGCCGCGGCCGTCGTCTCGATCAGTCGCGCAACCTGAGCGACGCCGAGCTGACGACGGCGTGGACGCCGCGCCCCGGTACGGCCAACCTCCCGGGTCGTATCCGTGACCGCCAAGGGCGGACCTGGCGTGTTTCCCAGCGCCGCATCCACCCGGCTGTGTCCCCGCCACGGCTCGCGGAACAGACCGACCGGGACCGGCGGGAAGTCGTGCACCCACTCCTGGTGCTCACCGTCTGTGCGCCATTGGGGCCAACGGAGGCCATGCTCACCTCTCTAGCCTGGCTCCTCCTGAGCTTGGCCGTTGGCATCTGGTTGCTCGCTCTACTGCTCTGCCGCCGGCTGTCAAAGCGGGCGCTCGCGCCGCTGTCCCGCATGGTTGCGTCGGCGCAGGGTCTCGACGCCTCGGACCCCGGTTGGCACCTCGAAGTCGCCGGGACGAACGACGAGCTGGACGAGCTCGGCCAGGCGTTCAACGAACTTCTCTCCCGCCTGCACGCGGCCTTCGAACGGCAACGCCGGTTCAGCGGCGACGCCTCGCACCAGTTGCGGACCCCGCTGACCGTGTTAATCGGCCAGATCGAGGTGGCCCTACGGCGCGAGCGAAAGGTGGACGAGTACCGCGCCGTCCTGAAGTCGGCCCTGGGCCGGGCCATACAGCTCGGGCAAATCCTGGAGGCCCTGCTGTTCCTCGCCCGCGCCGAGGGGGACGCCCAGCTCCCGACCAGCGAGCCCGTCGATCTCAACCGATGGGTCGCCGGGCATCTCGCAGCCGCACCCGCGGCGGAACTCTACCCGGACGTCGTGTTTCACCCCGCGCCCGTGAGGACCCTGTGGGTCAGAGCGCATCCACCTCTGCTCGGGCAGTTGCTCGACAACCTGCTGGACAACGCGCGCAAGTACGGGGCGACGACGCCCCCGGTCCGGGTGACGACCGCGCAGGAATCGGGCATGGCCGTCCTCGCCGTCGAGGATGCCGGCTTAGGCATACCGGCGGAGGAGGTCCACCGCGTCTTCGAACCGTTCTACCGCTCGCCCGGTGCGCGGCGGCTCGGCGTGCCCGGGGTCGGCCTCGGGTTGGCCGTCGTCAAGCGCATCGCCGTCGCGTTCGGTGGCACCGTTCACGTGCAGAGTGAGCTGGAACACGGGTGCCGGGTCGAAGTGCGACTGCCGATGATCGCAGCGGAGCCCGGAGGCCATGTGATTCCTCGCGCAGACACTACAGTCGAGACAGGCTCCTCCGGCACCCGCGAACGGCATCGCTGGGAATGAGGAGGCATCTTACCGGCCCTCCTCGCCGTACTTCGCCCGAACGGTCATCCGCGAGGTTCGCTGACGGCGTCCCGCGCACTGACGATTTGATCGAGCCCGATTGCGACCCCGCCCGACAACGAACGCGATAGGCGCCTCGCTGAACCCTGGCATCTCCGAGTCCGTGATTTTAGAGTGAGCAGACCGCGACGCCGGACCGGTCACGCATTTCGCGGACTCGATCCGCCCCGGCCGGTGCCTTTCGCGTCCGTGTGGCCCACACCCAGGGGATCGTCTCATGAAACCGTTCACCAGCGCCTTGCTCGTCGCCGCCTTCGCCCTCAGCCCGGCCCGGGCTGACGACGCAGGCGCCCATGCCGTCCTCGACAAGGCCATCAAGGCCCTAGGCGGTGAAGAAAAGCTCGCCAAGGCCAGCGCTCTGACCTGGAAGGCCAAGGGCAAAATTACTTTCAACGACAACACGAATGAGTTCACGAGCCACGCGACGGTCCGTGGACTCGACCACTACCGGAGCGAGTTCGAAGGAGAGTTCAACGGCAACCCGATCAAGGGGGTGACGGTCCTGAACGGCGACAAAGGCTGGCGCAAGTTCGGTGACAACTTCATGAAGCTCGAAGGGGACATGCTCGAAAACGAAAAACGCTCCGTCTACCTCCAGGTCATTCCCACGGTGCTGGTCCCGCTCAAGGGCAAAGGCTTCAAGGTCGAGTCGGCCGCCGAGCAGAACGTCGACGGGAAACCCGCGGCTGCCCTGAAGGCAACCGGCCCGGACGGCAAGGATTTCACAATCTACTTCGACAAGGAGAGCGGCCTCCCCGTCAAACAGGTGGCCACGGTCGTCGGGTTTGGAGGCGAGGAATACACCCAGGAAACGACCCTCGCCGGTTACAAGGAGTTCGACGGAATCAAGAAAGCGACAAAGGTCGAGAGCAAGCGGAACGGGGAGAAATTCGTCGAAATCGAGATTAGCGAGTTCAGCGTTCCCGACAAGGTCGACGACGACACCTTTGCTGAGCCGCAGTGACGTCGGCCGAGTGCGCAGAGGCAAAGGGGCGGGTTGGAAACTCGCCCCTGTATGACTGCGCCTCGACACCGCACGAACTCGGCGGCGTGAGCCAACAAACACGTTCATAGCCAACCTTGCCAACGCGCGCGGCAGGCGGTGGCGGCTTCGTTCGACCGATCCGTCTTGCGACCCCGACGAGACGCCGTTCGGACCGGACAGAAAGAACAGACCGTGCGCACCAAACCCGAAATCGTGAAGAACTGGCTGCCCAGGTACACCGGGCGCCCGCTCAACGCCTTCGGCCAGTACGTTCTCCTCACCAATTTCACCAACTATGTGGAGCTGTTCGCCGATCGTTTCGGCGTCGAAGTGCTTGGGCGCGACCGGCCCATGCAGTCGGCGACCGCCGAGGATATTACGATCCTAAATTTCGGCATGGGAAGCGCCATGGCGGCGACCGCCATGGACCTCCTTTCGGCCATCGCGCCCAAGGGCGTACTTTTCCTGGGCAAGTGCGGGGGCCTCAAAAAGACCAAGGTCGGCGACTTCCTCCTGCCGATCGCGGCAATCCGGGGGGAAGGAACGAGCAACGACTACATGCCCCCCGAAATCCCCGCGCTTCCCTCCTTCCGTCTCCAACGGGCCGTCTCGGCGATGCTGGTCAAGCACGGCCACGACTACTGGTCGGGCACGGTCTACACGACGAACCGCCGCGTCTGGGAGCACGACGAGAAGTTCAAGGACTACCTCCGGCACATCCGCACGATGGCGATCGACATGGAGACCGCCACGATCTATACCGTCGGCTTCGCCAACCACATTCCCAAAGGGGCGCTGCTGCTGGTTTCGGACAACCCCATGACCCCGGAAGGCGTCAAGACCTCGCGGAGTGACGTCGGCGTCACCGAGCGGTTCGTGAAGACGCACCTCGACATCGGCATTGACGCGCTGGTCGAGCTGCGTGACGCCGGCGAATCGGTCGAGCACTTGCGGTACGAATGACCTTTCAGGGATTCGGCCGGCCATGGCCCGCCCTACAGACGATCCGCGGGTGCGCTTTTCGGGACCGTCTTCCCTTCGGACCGGCCCCAGAACGCCGCGAGCACCAGGAGCGCGACCAGCGGCAGCAGGCCGGAGGCGAACAGGACCGCCGCGTAACTCCCCGACTGGTCGAGCCACCGGCCGACGTACCGCTGCATCAGCGCGCTGGCGACCCACGCAACGCAGCCCAGCGTGCCGGTAACTTTCCCCTGGTGGGTCGAAGAGAGCTCCTGGCTGAGTGAGTAATAGATCGGGAACAGGCCGAGCGCCCCGGCGGCGATGACGAGAAGCGTCACGAGCAGCGCCGGCCCGGCCGGCAGCACGGCGGCCACGGTGCTGAGCGCGGTAAGCAGCGCGCAGACCAGGAACGTGACCAACCGCGAGCGGTGAACCGACCAGCCGCGCGAGGCCAACCACGTGGTGGCCACCCCAGCGGCAATGCAGCCGACGTCGGTCGCGATGTAAAACGCCGACGTGTAGTAGTTCACCGCGCCCCGGCTGTAGCCGTACGATTCGCGGAGCATTTTCGGCATCCACGCCCGGTAGAAATGCCAACACAAATTGATGGCGACCACAATCACGATCAGCACCAGGAGCCGCCTGACGAACTCACTGCGTGTGGTGGTCGAGACCTCGGGTGCGCCCGACTTGCCCGGTTCGCCGCGGTCGAGATCGCCGCGCCGAATGAAAACCAGCCACACGGCGATCCATACAACGCCGAGCACACCGATGACGCGGAACGGAGCGCGCCAGCTTCCGGGCGCTTCGCTGACCAGCGCCTGAACGACCAGCGGAGTCGCGATCGCCCCGATCGCCGCTCCGCTCTGGAGCACGCTGTTGCCGAGCGCTCGGTCGCGGCTCGGCAGCAGGCGCTGCGACGCGCTGAGCGCGCAGGGCCATTGTCCGGCCTCGAAAAAGCCGAGCACCACGCGACACACCATCAGGCTCTCAAAGCTCCGGACCGAGCCCGTCGCGAACCCCGCGGCCGACCACGCCAGCAGGACTGCGGGATACAGCCAGCGCAGGCTAACCTTGTCGGCGACGAAGCCGAGCACCACGCCCCCCGCCGCGAACGCGAATCCGAACCCCTGCTCCAGTCGGCCGTAGTCCTCGTTGCTCAGGACCAGGTCGCGCGAGATATCCGTGGCCGACTGCGACAGCGTCTGCCGGTCCATGTAGTTCAGCATCGTGGCCAGGAGCAGCAGTCCGCAGATCCCCCAGCGCCAGGTTGCCGAACGCTCCGAAGCCGCGGTCATCCGTCCCAGCTCCGTCCGTCCCAGGCGAGCACGCGGTCGAGCAGCGCGACCACGTCATCGGCGAAGAGGCGGAACAGGACCTCCCCCTTCTCAGCAGACGCCTCGCGCGGGTCGCCGATGTGGCCCGGAGCGCTGCGCTCGCGAGTGATCCAACCGCGCGACGCCGGTTCGAAGGGGTTGCCGAACGGCACCGGCTCGACGGCCGTGTGGTTGCGGACGAGATGCGGGGCAAGCCGGAGCATCATCGACGTCTCCCACTCGCACGCGTGCCCCATCCGCCCTTGCCCGAGCCCCGCGCCGGCCTCGTGCGGACGAGCGCCCAGCGTCCAGTACGTCGCCCCGAGCAAGAGCAAGTCGTCACGCGTCCTGTGCCGCTGCCGGACCTCGAAGACGACCTGCTGGATCGGCACGATATTGCCGCCGTGGCCGTTCAGGAGGATGAGGCGACGGAACCCATGGCTGAGGAAATTCTCGAGCAGGCCGGCGAGGAGATCGAGATACACCCGAGGAGGGGCGGAGAGCGTGCCGGCAAAATCGAGGTGGTGGTCGGAGTTCCCCAGCCATTGAAGCGGAGCGTACAGCACCCGGTCCTGGTGCCGCTCGGCGACGCGCCGGACGACTTCGCCCAGCAACAGGCTGTCGGTGAAGACCGGCATGTGGCGGCCATGCTGCTCCAGGGCCGCGACCGGGAAGACGACCGGCGTGTCCCGGGAGAGGTCGCTCACCTCGGGCCACGTCATCTCTTGCAAGAGCATGGGAAGGGTCTGTGTTTGTTGCGGTGGGGCGGGTCACTCGGCGCATGGAGCCGAGACGTTCGGCAGATGGTAGCCGACCCAGAGCGCGGAAACCACTGGGTTGTGCCCCCCGCTGACTTCGGGCATCACGAAATGCCGCGGTCTGGTATGATCATAGGGCCTCTCCCGGGCACTCCGTCGGTTCCTTGTCGAGGTAGACGATGCGGTCCAATCAACCGTCTCACCACACGCCCTCCCGGCGCGAGTTTCTGCGCGCCGGCCTGACGGGACTCGGGACGCTGTCGCTCCCCGGGCTGCTGCGGCTCAGGCACGAGTGTGCGGCGGCGGCAGCGCGCGAGGAGACGGCGTTGATCCTCGTCTGGCTGCGCGGGGGTTGCAGTCACCTCGACACATATGATCCCAAGCCCGACGTCTCGTCCGAATATCGCGGGCCGTTCACGACGATCGCCACCAAGACGCCGGGCATTCGTTTCAGTGAGCTCCTACCGCGCCAGGCCGCCCTCTCGGACAAGGTCGCCGTGCTGCGGTCGCTGGCACATACCGGCGGAGGCCACCCCGCGGGCTCGCTGCAGCTCCTCTCGGGCGACCCGGATCCACAGGACAAGCTCACGCCGTTCTATCCCGACCTCATGACGGTTGCCCACTACTTGCGCTCAGGCCCGCCGCGGCCGCTGCCGAACTACGTGGGCGTCAACCCGATCACCCGCTACGACAACTTCACGATCGCGGGCCCCACGTACCTCGGCGCCTCCTACGAGCCCTTCGCGGTGACCGGCGACCCGAGTGCGCCCGGCTTCACGGTCCCGAACATCGGCCTCACCAGTCCGTCGCAGGCCGACCGCCTGCGCACGCGGGTCGACCTGCGCCGCTCGTTCGACAACATCCGCCGCGAGATCGACCGTTCCGGCGCGATGGGCGCGATGGATGCCTTCGAAGCACAGGCCCTGGGCCTGCTGACGAGTCCCGAGGCCGCGCGTGCGTTCGACCTCGACCGGGAGGACCCGCGCGTGCGCGACCGTTACGGCCGCAATGCGTGGGGCCAGCAGTGCCTGATGGCCCGGCGGCTGGTCGAGGCCGGCGTCGGCATCGTCACCACGACCTTCGACGGCCCCCTCTGCGGCCGGGTCGGCAACTGGGACGACCACGCCGTGAACCACCACGTGTTTGACGCGCTGCGGTATCGCGCCCCGTTCTTCGACCAGGCCGTCTCCGCACTCATCGAGGACGTCTACGCCCGCGGTCTGGACCGGCGGGTCCTGGTCGTCGTCACCGGCGAGTTCGGCCGCACCCCGCGCATCTCGTACGTGGCAAGCAGCGGCGGCGGCACGGCCAGTGCGCCCGCGGGGACCGTCCAGCCCGGCCGCGACCACTGGCCCCGCGCCAACTCGTTGATCTGGGCCGGCGGCGGCATTCCCACCGGCCAGGTCATCGGCGCGACCGACCGCCGGGGCGAGGACGTGGTCGAGCACCGCGTCGGGCCCCAGGACTTCCTGGCGACGATCTATCGCCACCTCGGCATCGACTACGAACGCGTCACCATCCAGGACCGCGCCGGCCGGCCGACCCCTATCGTCACCATCGGCCGCGCGATCGACGCATTGGTAGCCAGCACTTAGGAACGGGAATCAGCCCGGAATCGCTTTACTTCTTGTCATTTCGATCGACCCTTGGGTGGCCAGGGCGATCACAAACGGCAAGTGCATCCCGGCCTTTTGCATCGCCCGTTGCCGCCTCAATCGGGCGCTCTTCCGCGGGCAATTCGAGTGCCCCCGCGAACTCCCGCACGCCGTGCACTCAAATGGTGGCGGCTCGGAACTCGTCGACCGGACGATCACAATTCCTGTGCTCTTCAGCCCTGCCGAAGTGCCACCTCGCGGTCGCGCGGTCAGCCCTGGCCAAAGGAGAGCTCGTTTTGACCGAGGGCGCTAAGGCGGTAAGTTGCCGGCCCACGATTCCCGCCATCTGTGGAACCCGAGAACGTTCGGCGATCACACGCCGCAAGCCAGGACTCGACGTGCGCGCAAGATGAACACGACGGATCGGAAGACTGTTACTCGCCAACGCCGCCTTGGCGCTGTGGACGAACGGGGCTTATTCCGCAGGAGTGGGTCGCCGCGCGCGCCGGCAGCCTGAGGTTACCCGCTGCGCCCCGCCCGCTCGGGAGACCTCGAAAGGCCACCGTCGATGAAAGTGAGAATGCCGGGTAGGTCTGGGTGGTCGCCCACCAAGACCCCCCACAAATCCGTGCTCGCGCGCTTAACGCACACGGTTCCTCGTTTCATACCTTCGCTGCGCGACAGTACACTGAATGGATCGTCAAGCCGTACTTCTCGAAGCGCTTGGGCAGTACCTCCATCACCCTCCGGACGTCCTCTTCACAGGTGAAACCCATGAGGAAGTCGTCCGCAGAGCGGATCAGGAACGAATGCCCCTGCAGGCTTGGTTGGACATCCCGTTCGAACCATTCGTCCAGCACGTCGTGCAGGAAGACATTCGAGAGCATTGGGCTGACAACCCCGCCCTGCGGCGAGCCGGCGTCGGGATGCGTCACGCATCCGTCTTCCAGCATGCCCGCGTTGAGCCACTTGCCGATCGGTCGAAGCAGCATCCCATCTCGCACCCGTCGCTTGAGCAACTCACGCAGAAGTCCGCGGCCGATCGCATCGACAAATTTTCGATTGTAAGTCTCTACGAGCCAGCCCCCTCCCGTCGCCATCGTCTGCTGCCAGAGGGTTTCCAGTGCTTGATGCGCCGACCGCCCGGGCCGGAAGCCATACGAGCAGTCCTTGAAGTCCTGTTCGTACACCGCTTCTAGAACCATGACGACCGCACGCTGGAGCACCCCTCTTCGTCCCCAACAGCTCGGGACCGGAGCTGGGGATCATCCTGGAGTTGGTAAGCCGGGTCTCCAGCCGGCACCCACGACGGAGGTGGCTGGGGCTCTCAGGTTCCCGAGCGACCCTCGTGTCCCTGCGCCCTGTTCTTGGACCCCGGTAGGACCGAGATGCGCCAAGCCATTACGGCGCCTCGGCGCGGCCCCCGCTTGTGTCAACAACGGTGGCTCCCGCGAGTAAAGATTTCGGGGCTCGATCGCACGGCATCGGGACTCGCTGTCTACGCTTCGCAGTGGAAGTTACCCGCCACCATGCAAGACTTGCTTCCGGCTGCTGGCTAGGCTTTCCCGGGCGGGATTCGTTAACCCGCAGGGTTGCAGTGAAAGGCTTCCGAGTTCGAGCGTCTTCCTCCCTTCTCGAGCTTGCCTGACGCTATGACACCGGTTTATCCGGCATGGGCGGATTCGCGTTCTAGGTTGAATCTAGTTGATCGAGGAGGTTCGGCGCCCATCCCGGAGCGGGACACGCCGGCGGCACCGTGGGCCGCCAGGAGCTGAGGCCCGCGGTTGGCCGCTCGACGCCTCGCGAGCCGATCCCTGTTCGATCGGTGAGCGCCCTCGGCGTTCCGTCCGGTCGGACGACCGTACGGGAGCGGTCAGCACGCGCGCTTCGAAAGAAATTGCGCGGGCGGGTTCAGCCATCGGAAATCTCATGCGGTTCCACTCCTTGCGACACAACAAAGGAAACTGGGCGATGCGCATTCGTCGGCACGACGGGATCACTTCGAGATCGATCAGGACCCGAAGGATCGAGCGGACGAAGGGCTTGCGCCCGATTCTCGACTGCCTGGAGGTTCGGCAGCTCCTGACGACGCCGGGGGATATCGTCCCGGGCCAGATCTACCAGGACGTCGCGTTCGTCGACTCGAACTGGGACACGGTCGAGGTCAAGGTCAACGGGCCGACGACCGTCTCGACCGGGTTCACGCTCCGCCTCGCGGGCGACGCGACCGACTACGCCGACATCGACACCCTGAACCTCGTCGGCCTGACTTCGGCCGACAGCGTCAGCGTGACTGTCACGCCCAACGAGCTGACGATCAACGGCGGGACTATCTACAACAAAATGTATAGCAGCGGCTACACGAACATCCGGACGATCACCGCCTCGGACAACACGACGGGCCTCGGCGGCCTCTCGCTGAGCGCGGTAATCGTCGGCGACATCGCCCTGCCGAACGTCGCGATCGCCGGGAGCATCACGCTCGACACCGGGATGACCGCGTTCGTTGACCGCGTGGACAGCTCGGCCATCGCCTCGCTGAGCAGCAGCTCGCCGGTCGTCACGATCACCAGCCCGATCACCGGCGAGCAGGAGATCATCGACGAGAGCCCCGTCGGCCAGGGAAGCCAGTACAACCCCGTGACGGGGCTCATCGACCTGTACAACGTGGAGGCCCAGAGCATCGGCTCGATCGTGATCAACGGCGCGATCAGCGGGACCACGAACGATCCCTACGACGAGACCCAGGTCACGAACGACCTCCGCGGCATCGTCACGGTCTCAGGGGACATCGGGTCGATCGTCGCCCCGCGCAGCGCCATGCGCAACGCGATCCGCGCCGGCGGGATCGGCTCGATCCAGCTCGGCCAGATTAACGGCGAGATCACGACAACCGACGCGGCCCAGCCGCTGACGATCGCGCTGCCCAAGACGTTCACCGGCTTCCTGAATGTCGCTGGCCACCTGAACCTGGGCTTCAACGCCTCGACGGCCGACCTGGACACCGGCGACATCACGGCGGGGGGGGGATCTCGGGGATCGGCTCCTCGACAACCGATCCGATCCTGGTTCCGGACAAGTACGTAGCCTCGGTTGTGAACACGAGCACGACGACCGGGATCGCTGACATCCAGTTCAATGGCTCCGTCAAGTCGAGTTGGTCGTCGGCCTCGAGCATCGGCAACATCACGGCGTCGGTCTTCGACGCCTCGGGCCTGTTCCAGGCGCGGACCGACATCGGCAACATTACGATGCTGATGCCCACGGTGTCCGGCACCGGGTCGACGCGCACGGCGGCCGATCTCGCGGGGGTCTTCACGGCGGGCGGGAGCATCGGCGACGTCAATTCCGCCGGCGGCGTCGCGGCGGACCTGACCGCGGGCGGCGACATTGGCTCCATCACCGGGGCGGCCGGCGGCCTCAACTCGACGCTCGTCATCGCGGGGGGAAACATAGGCGACATCGAGATGTCCACCCAGGTCGAATCAACCACCCAGATCTCCGCCGGGGGGAACATAGGCAACATCCACGTCGGCTCCGGGGTCGTCGGCTGGCGGGTCAAGGCCGGCGGGGGCATCGGCGACGTCCTGGTCGATGCCGGCTCCCTCAACCTGGCTGCCTTCGTGGCCGCGAACGACCTCGGCAACGTGACGGTCACCAACCCCGAGGGGACCGCCATCGAGGGAGGGAGCCTGATCGCCGGCAACGACATCGGCGACGTGGCGGTCTACGCCTTCAACGGGACGGCGATCAACGGGACTTTGATCCAGGCGGGCAATCGAATCTCGAGCGTGACCGGCATCGCCTACGGCTCGGTGACGGCCCCCGGGGTCACCGCGGGGGTCCCCACCACGGTGGCCGACACCAACAACGGGATCGACAAGGCCCAGATCCTCGCCGGCGAAATGGGCGCGATCCTGGGCCAGTCCTACATCGGCACGGGGCTGTCTCAGATCGTCGTCCACGCCCAGGTCGGCAACATCGACTCGATCACGGGCATCGGCAACGGCAACGGCATCTACCTGCCAGTCGTCGTCGCCGAGGGGGGGATAGGCCCGATCACCGGCACGTCGACAGTCCTCGGCGCCGGCATCGACGGGGGGAGCTTCGACGCCAACGGCAAGACCGCCGCGGCCGACGGGACCATCGGTCAGATCACCGCGCAAGGCGGCCCGGCGGGGGGCAACGGGATCAGCCTGACCCGGTTCCAGGCCTCAAACCGGATCGCCGGGATCGACAGCACCACCAACGCCAACGGCGGCGACGCCATCACGACCATCTCCGTCTACGCCACCAGCATTGGCGACATCAAGGCCCTCGTCCTCGGCGGCCAGAACGGCAACGGCATCGTCGATTCCTCGTTCCGCGCCTGGAGCGACTACGAGAACAACCGCCCCGACGTCCAGATCGACGGCGTCTACGCCGACGTCCGCTCGGGGCTAGGCATGGGGATCAGCAACACGATCTTCCAGATCAAGGGGGACCTCACCAACATCCAGGCGACGGCGCTGAACGCCTCGGCGATCTCCGGCTCGACCTTCACCCTCACGCAGGGGGACATCGGGCGGATCTACGCCGAATCGGTCAACACCGGGAACGCGATCGACGGCAGCATCTTCACGGCGAGCAACGGCTCGATCGGCTCGGCGCAGACCCTGGCCGACGCGGGGACCTCGGGCATCACCGTGATCTCCAACGGGACCTCCGCGCTGGCCAACGGGATCGTCGACTCGACCTTCTCGGCCGACGAGAATATCGGCTTCATCTCGGCCACGACGCGGGGGGGGACGGCCATCCTCAACTCGACGTTCACGGCCGACTCCAACTTCGGCAGCGCCAACAACGGCCCCAACCTGCCGACCACCACCCCCGACCCCAACGACCTGGGGGCCATCTTCGGCGTCAGCGCGAGCACGTCGGGCCAGAACCTCGTCAGCTCGGTGGGGATCGCCGGGGCGACCTTCACGGGGGAGACGATCGTCAGCGTCACGGTCAGCGTCACCGACCGCGAGGAGGGGGGTGCCGGCATCTCCGACTCGACGTTTACCGCGCGCAACGCCGTCTACGACAACAACGGCAACTTCAACAACATGGGGACCATCGGCCCGATCACCGTCACCGACGGGTCGCTCCGGGGCAACGGCATCGAGGGGAGCCAGTTCCTCGCCGGGGCCGCCGGCTCGATCGGCGACATCACCGTCACCACCCTCGGGGGGATCGGGATCACGCAGAGCCAGTTCCGGGCCTCTGAGTTCGACTACGACCAGAGCCTCTACAACGGCAAGATCGGCAACATTAGCGTGACCACCGGCCGGTCGAGCACCGGGCTCCTCCCCGTGCCTGCGCCTCCGAACGACGGCTGGACACTCCTGGCCGCGGGCATCGACACCAGCTACTTCGCGGCCGACGCCGGCATCGGCAACGTCACCGTCAACTCGATCGGCACCGGCGTCTTCCTCTCGGCCTTCCTCGCCGACTTCGACGCCCTCTCGCGGTTCGGCTCGATCCCCGGGTTCGTCTTGCCATTGCTGGCGCAGGACGTCCCCGGCAACCTCGGGAACGTCAACATCACGGTGAACGGCCGGTTCGGGTTTGGCTCGGTCTTCTCGGTCTACACGGGGACCAACGTCGGCAACATCAACATCGCGATCACCTCGCGAGATTCGCAGCAGCCAACCTTGAGCTTGCCCAACCTCCAGGCAAGCCCCGCCGGGTCGCTGGTCCAGTTCGTCGCCAAGGCCGCCAACTTCTCGCTCACGTCGATCATCGGCCCGTCGGCCAGCGCTGGCAGCCTGTTCCTGGCCACCGGCGGCAACATCGGCTCGATCAACATCGTCAACGCGGGGCCGGGGCTCGACGCCCTCGCCTCGGGCTTCGTCGCGCTTGGCTCGGGCTTCCTGCCGGTCCCGCTCGGCTTCTACGGCCCGGTCAACCCGCTCGACTTCGCGGCGGGGAACCTGTTCTGGGGGATCCCTCGGCTGTTCGGCAACAACTCGGGCGGGGCGACCGTCACCGCCAACAGCGTCAGCCTGCCGACCAACGCGAGCTACAAGGCGGGCAGCACCCTCTACTTCAACGTGAACTTCAGCAACTCGGTCGCCGTGACGGGGCAGCCCTACATCCCGGTCACCATCGGGTCGACGACGCGAGACGCGTTCTACGTCTCCGGCAGTGGGTCGCCCCAGCTCACCTTCGCCCTGCAGGTCCAGGCGGGCGACTCGGGGCAGGTGTCAATCCCCGCCGGCACGGTCATCCATACCGACCTCGCCGACCGGATCACCGAGAGCGCCACGGGCATCGAGCTGACCAACCTCGCGCCGCCGGTCAGCACCACCGGGAGTGTCCGGGTCGACACGGTCGCCCCGACCGTGACAAGCATCTCGGCCATCGTGCACTCGGGGAAGAAGTACGCGGTCGGCCAGTTGCTCATGGTGGACGTCACGTTCAGCGAGGCGGTCGTCGTCCAGGGCCTGCCGATGATCGCGCTGACGCTCGGGAATCTCAGCCGATCGCTCGTGTACAGCGGCGGCAGCGGGACCGACACGCTCCAATTCACGTACACGCTGACCAAGGCGGACCTGGCCTACGCGAAGTCGGCGACGATCGGCGGCGGGGTCCTCCTGCCGTCGGGGGCCTCGATCCTCGACGTGGCGGGGAACCCGGCGGCCCTCCCGGCGGCGAGCCCGGCCGTCGTTTACGTGAACACCGCCACCCAGGCCGGATCGCACACGCAGGCGGTCGTCCACGGGAAGGCGCATCCTCAGAGGCCGCTGGCCGCCAGGCGGAGCGCGACCGTCAAGCAGAAGGCCTGACCGGCACCGGCCGGCGGCGCAGGTCTCCTGACTCCGCCGAAGCCCGTAAGGAGGCTCGCCAAAAGAGGAGAAAAACGGTGGCGGTTCCGCTTTGCCAGCCGAAAACGGAACCGACACCGTTTTTCCAGCCGTCAAATCATGTGCCAAACAAATGATATCGGATATAGATTTCCTGATTTGCTCGCGCACGCCTTCTTGCCGATCGCACGGGCGCGACGATCGAAGATCTGCGATTGTCAACCGAAAGCCATGGGGTCTGCAATCTCGCGTGAGGCCCTAAACTGGGAGCGGCCCGGAAACGCGTCCTACGGTGATCGGGTGAACCGTCCTCGATGGGACCACCTCCGGTCGCCGGAACGTCCCGGGCCATGAGGTGCCCGTCGCCGATCCTGGTGGCCGCTCCTCTCGACGCGGACCAGAGATTCCAAGTCACGACCAAGAGGCGAGGGTGCTTCACGATGCCGTGCAGACAACGAAAAAAGAAAGCATACTTCCCGTCGTTCGATCCGATGGAGCGGCGCGATCTCCCCACCGCGAGCCCGCTGACGGCCATGTCGTCGCGGGGCTTGCACGCGATCGGGTCGGAGATTGTTGGAGACCATCACGGCCAGAGCTCGGGGCATCCCTCGATTGCTCATCCGGGTTCATTGCACGGCATCGCCGGCGCCCGAGCGAGAGGCCCGGCATCACCGGCCGGTGCGGGAACTCTCCAGGAGCAGGCCGATGTTGCCACTTCCTTCCTGCGGCTGGCGGATTCCATTCTGGAGAATCTGTCGAAGTTTCAGCCCGGTTCCGAGGCCGACGCGAGTCAGGCGCGGCAGTTGATTGCTCAGCTCACGTCGATCAGCCAGACGCAACCCTCCGCGGTCGTGTCGGCGCCGCAATCCGATCCGCTGGAATCGCTCCTCTCGACGTTCGGGCCGGGCGATCCGTTCGCCTCGCTGGGCGTCATCTCGCCTTCAGCGCTCAAGCCCGGCGACATCATCGCTCGCTGCACGCCGGGCCTGGTGTCGCAGACGATCGAGCTGGCGGGCTGGTCGCGATACAGTCATGTCGCGCTCTATATCGGCCATGGAATGGTTATCGACGCGGTCGGCGCGGGCGTCCACACTCGCAGCCTGACCGAGTTGCTGAGCGAGTCGAACCGTGCCAGTGTCTTGCGGGTGCCCGGCTTGACCGCGGCCCAGGCGCAGGCGGTGATCCACGCCGCCGAAGCCCACGAGGGGGCGGCTTACAACTTCACCGGGCTCGCGGCGTTGGAGGCGCAGAAGCTGGCCGCCGTGATCTCCCATGCCAACGAGGGGCTCGGCGGGATCATCGGCGTCCTGTCCCGGGCCGAGCGACTGCCGTCTCGCCTCATCGATAATGGAACCTTCGCGTGCTCGCAGCTCGTGCGGTTGGCTTACATGAAGGCCGGCATCACCCTGAGCCACGCCAACGGCCTTGCGCCGGGCGACGTGATTCGACTCGGGATGGTGGGTGTCCTCGACGAAGTCGGCCGACTGGCGGTCCCCTCCCAGGCCACATCATCCACAACCGGCGCATGGCTCCCCTGATCGCACGTTCGAGTTCAGGGGGGTTGCAACGGCCGCCGGGGTAAAATCGAGGAAGTGGAACGCGGCACAGAAGCCGGCCCGCGTCGTGCTGCACGCGTAGAGCCCGAAATCGATCGGTGGACCGTCACGCCGTTACAGGAGGTGATTTTCTCCGCCGGCCAGTGACAGGTTGAGGAATAGGTCGCGGCTCCGGCGCTCAATGATGACGTATCATCGGATGTCTTGAGACCCTTGCACAGCAGCCACCACCGATGACTCAACCTTCCGCTACGAACGGCGCAGCGTGGATCCGCTGTCGCTGCCGGTCGCCAAAGCGCGAGAGGCCGTGCGCGCGGCCCAGCGCGACTCTCCCTGCCGCGGCGACCCCCGGCGTTTGGAGGCGGTCCTGCTTGCTGCGACGACGGACACTTACCAACGACACCGGAGCAAGGCCGCTCGCAACAATCCGCGCAAGAAGCAGCAAGATCCGCCCCGGCCGCCCAAAATTCAATCGGCGACACCAGCGGAAATCAAGCGAGCTCAACGCCTTACTCCGCCGAAGGTCCCGTCAAGCTGGACGGCGTAGGGTGCCACGCCCGGAGTCTGCGAGACGCGTAGTCCACCCCCCAGGACGGCGCCAGGCCCGTCGCAGACACCGGGCGTGCCGCCCAGATCCGTGCCGTATCGACTTTGCAATCGTTCCGCCCGGCCCGTCAAATTGCTTGACGTCCCTTGACACGCAGTGTACTATTGTATCGATCTAGTGACGACGCGCGCGTCGCGGGCGCGAGGCACGCGAATGGAGCGTGCCGGCGGTTGTGGGGGTTTTGTCGGCCAAGATGGGTCGGCGTCGGCGAGTCGGCGCCCGTCGGACAGCGAGGTGGCCGCGCGCGGGAGGGATGACACCTGGGGCGCAAGTTCGTGGCGAACACAGGACAACTGTCAGGGAATTTTTCGGATTCTTCGGAAATTTCGTGAGCGTATATCGAGTCTCAGGATCGGTACATTTCTAGGTAAGCGTTCACACGCTCTAGCCGGCGAGTGCCCGCAAGCGGTGGGACCGACCAAGATTGCTTCGGTCCGACGAGTCCCCGCGGCGTACTCGGTCCGCACGGCCGGGCTCGGTGAACGCGCCCTCGTGTTCCGGCGGCCCGACGGGGCCGGCTGCGAGGTGTTACCAAGAACACCAAGAACTCCAGAAACCTCCGGCACGGCCCGAGTGGAGCGTGACACCGAGGCAGTTGTGTCCAATGGATGATCTGTGCCGACTTTTCCGAGCGGCGACACGTCAGGGGCCCAAGCTTGTCGAAGACACCGGGCGCGCGGCTCAGGTTGGCCTCGACCAGCAACAGCGCACCACCCGGCGAGCACTCACAAGAACGGCGGTCTGCGCGTGCGGAGCTCCGTTCGGCCGGCCGAGGAATAGGGAGATCGGACAACGCTGGCACGAGCCGGAAACCGATCGCCCAGGCGATCCGGAACAAAGGGCCGCTACTGGGCGAGAATACAACCACTCGCTTGCGTTTCGCGCTCGTTGCGGACGCCTGTGCCGGCACGAAGCGCAAGCGAGTAGTCTTCCTCGTCGTCTCGCCTTGCCGCGGCTTGATCGGGAAAGGGCGGGCGGAGCCCGCGAACGGGGACCGGAGCCGCACCAATCGCGCGACCTCTTTTCCGGTTCGGGAGACACAAACGGGTCGTTCGACGTGCACGTGACTGAGCGACCCACGTACCGCGACTCCGGCCTCGCTTGCCCTGGCCCGAATAGCCGATCCGATTTAAGATGGCGGCTACGACCGCAGTCAACGACGACTGGTCCGATCGAGCAGGGGTCCGCTGTCGTTGCCGAATCGCAAGGCACTTTCATGAAAGAGGATCGGACGGTCCTGAAACGTACGCTATTGCGCTACGGCGGTGCGGTCATGGCCGTCGTCTTGGCGGCGGTTGTGCGCGTTCTGTTGGGGTCGGTCATCATGGCCGACCACTACCCGCTCGGACCGTACTTCCTCGCCCTGGTCGTGGCGGCCTGGTACGGCGGCCTCGGCCCTTCCCTGGTGGCGTTGATCCTCTCGGTGGTCATTATCCCGGTCTTCGAGCGCGGCATGGAGGGCTCGCATTTCGGCTGGAGCATTGACGCCCGCGTCGATTCCGGCCGCTATATGCTGGCCGGATTGGCGATCGCGTTCTTGGGAGGCAGGATGCGCGCGGCCCGCTCGCGGGCTGAGGCCAATGCCGCTCGGGCTGAGCACGCCTTGGAGGCCGAGCAGGTCCAGCGCGAGCGGTTGAGGGTTACGCTCCAGAGCATCGCCGACGGCGTCATCGCCACGGACCCCCGGGGGAACATCACCGCGCTGAACCCTGTGGCCGAACGGCTGACCGGCTGGACCACGGCCGAGGCGGAGCATCGCCCGCTGACGGAGGTCTTCCGCACCATCGACAACACGACCCTTAACACGTCCGAGATGCCGGTCGTCGAGGTCATGTACGGGGACAGCCTCGTCCACAGCGACGACCATCGCATCCTCGTCCTGAAGGATGGGACCACCCGGCCGATCGAGCAGAGCACCGCGCCGCTCCGGGACGAGCGGGGGAAGATTACCGGCGTTGTCATCACCTTTCGAGATATCTTCGAGCGCAAACGCAGCGAGGCGCAACTGCGGGAGAGCGAGGAACGGTTCGCTCGCTTCATGCAGCAACTCCCCGGTCTTGCGTGGATCAAGGACGATCAAGGGCGATATGTTTACGTGAACAGCGCCGCGGAGAGGGCGTTCCGCGCGCCGCGATCGGAGCTCTACGGCAAGACCGACGACCAGATCTTTCCGCCCGAGACCGCCGCGCAGTTCCGGGCGAACGACCGCCACGCGCTGAGCAGTAGCGCGGGCGTACAGGTGATCGAAGCCTTGGAGCACGGCGACGGCATCGTTCACCACTCGCTCGTCAGCAAGTTCCCGATCCCCGGCCCCAACGGCAAGGCGGAGCTGGTCGGCGGCATGGCCATCGACATCACCGAACGCAGGGAAATGGAGCAAGCGCTCAAGGAGGCGGATCGGAAGAAGGACGAATTTCTCGCCACGCTCGCGCACGAGCTCCGCAACCCGCTGGCCCCTATCCGCAATGCCCTCCATCTGCTCGGCCGCGCCGACGCGGACGAGAGCGCTCGGGAAGAGGTGCGAGCCGTACTGCTGCGCCAGGTCGACCAGTTGGCCCGGCTCGTCGACGACTTGATGGACGTGTCGCGGATCACACGAGGCAACATCGAGCTCCGCAACGAGCGGATCGACATCGCGGCCGTCGTCCGGCAGGCCGTCCACGCCTGCCACCCCTTGATGGACGACCGGGGACACACGCTTTCCGTGTCGCTGCCGGCCGATCCGGTGTACCTCGACGCCGACCCGACTCGCCTGGGCCAGGTGCTCGACAACCTGCTCACCAACGCGGCGAAGTACACCGACCCCGGGGGTCAAATTGAGCTCGCCGTGAACCGTGAGGGACCCGAGGTCGTCATTCGCATTCGAGACACGGGGATCGGCATCGACCCCCAGAAGTTGCCTTACATCTTCGACCTGTTCATGCAAGCCGAGCGCCGGCTGGACCGCTCCCAGGGGGGCCTCGGCATCGGGCTGAGCCTCGTTCGGAACCTGGTCGAGATGCACGGCGGGAACGTGACGGCCCGGAGCGAGGGACTGGGACACGGGAGTGAGTTCGAGATCCGCCTCCCCGCCCTGCCGCCGGCGACCGTCGAGGGGGATCGAGGACGCTCCGGAATGCGGCGGCAGCCCGCCCGCGCACTCGCACGGCGACGTATCCTTGTGGTGGACGACAACGTCGACTCGGCCCGGATGATGGCCCTCCTGCTCAAGCGGTCGTGGGGCCAGGAGGTCGAAGTCGCCCACGACGGGGCGGCGGCAATCGAAGCCGCGTGCACGTTCCGGCCGGAGCTAATCCTGCTCGACATCGGACTGCCCGGCATGAGCGGCTACGACGTCGCAAAAGACCTGAGGCAGCGCCCGGAGTTCGAGCGCACGGTCATCGTCGCCATGACTGGCTGGGGTCAGGACGAAGACCGGCGCCGTTCCCGCGAGGCCGGGATCGATCACCACCTCGTCAAGCCGGTCGACACCGACGACCTGGAGCAGTTGCTCGCGGAGCAGGGCCGCCACGCGTAGCCGGTTCGGCCGACAAGGCGTCGGCCGTCGCGATCGCCGCTCATCCGACACTGCAACGGGCGAACCTGGAACCCGATTGGGGTGTCTACGGCGGGACAAACCCATCACCCAGTTCCCGGAGCAAGGAATGACCAAGGAAGCCGAGGGCCAGCGGCGGCTGATCGTCGATCAGTTCACGCGCCAGGCCGTCCCGTTCCGCCAGATGCCGGCCCATTCCGATCGCGACGCCTTCCGCCTCGTTCTGAGTGCGTGTCAGCTCAAGCCCGATGATCTCGTGCTCGACGTCGCGTGCGGACCCGGCTTGACCGCGTGCGCGTTCGCCGAGGTCGCGGCGCACGTCACCGGCATCGACCTCACCCCGGCCATGATCGACGAGGCCCGGTCCCTGCAGTGGGAGAAAAGCCTCGGAAACGTGGCCTGGCACGTCGGCGACGTAACCGCACTACCGTTCCCAGACGCCGCTTTTTCGGTCGTCTTCACCCGCTACTCGTTCCATCACCTGCTCGACCCCGGGACCGTCCTCGCCGAGATGGTCCGGGTCGCAAAGCCGGGCGGTCGCGTCGTGGTCGTCGACGTGTACACGAGCAGCCCACAGCAGGCGGAGCTGTACAACCAGGTCGAGAAGCTTCGCGACCCCTCGCACGTCCGAGCCCTGGCGCTCGACGAGTTGCGATCCCTGTTCGAGAGCGCGGGGCTGACGGGCGCGTCGACCGACTTCTACAACCTCGACGTGAGCCTCGAACAGCTCCTCGGATCGTCCTTCCCAAGCGCCGGGGATGCCGACAAGGTTCGCCAGATTTTCGCCCATGACATCGGCACCGACCGGCTGGGCGTCAGCGCCCGGCGCGTCGATGGCGAGATCCATTTCGTGTTTCCAATCGTGATACTCGCAGGGCGAAAGACTTCCGGGACAGCGGTACGAACGGCCGGATCGGATCATCACTGACGGCGAAGCACGGCCAACCACGCCTTGGGCCCCTCCTCACTGAATGAGAAATCCTTGAGGTCCGTAACCACCTCGAACCGCGCGGCCCGGATCTCCTCTGCGACCCATCCGTTGGCAAACGCTTGCTCGAGCTCTTGCCGCGATACCCGCCTTGGCCCCTGCGTGCCCGGCTCTTGATCGCTGAAGCACAGGAGGATCAGCCGCCCCCCTGGCCGCGTGACATGGGCCAGACCGGCAACGTAGCGGGCCCGGTCTTCGTCGGAGAATACGTGGAACAACCCACTGTCAATCACTGTGTCAAACTGCCGCTCGAAGGTCGAAAGCGTCAGTGCGTCGGCCTGTTGGAACTCCGCAGGCACGCGACGTTCCTGCGCTTTCCGCTTTGCCTCGGCGATTGGGAAGTCGAGGAAGTCGATTCCCAGCACCGGATGTCCGGCTGTCGCGAAGAACAGCGCGATCTCGCCGGTACCACAGCCCGCGTCCAGTACCTCGCCGTTCACTCGGTCGGCCACCGCCACGAACTCCCGTTGCGGCCTGCCGATGTCCCAGGGCGCCTTGCCGGTGTAAATCGATGCAAAGGTCTCTCGGTTCGGTACGGCGCTCATGTTGGTCCCCTGGTCCGTATGACCGATTCCGAAACTTTTTGCACAGAGTACGCGTTCACCAGCAAAGCATCGGGCAGCCTCGGATTCCACCCCAGAACGACAACGGGTACGATCTCGCGAGCCGCCGAACTCAATCGAGCCCGCGTTTGTCAGGAAATCAAGCCGACCGTACGAAGGACCGATGGGCAAGATTCTTGGGCTGAGCCAACTCACGCGAGGCGATCGTGTACATTCCCACTGCATTCGCCGAGTCCGACACGACCAAACTTCACGACTTCATGCGGCGGTACAGCTTCGCCGTCTTGACCTCTCAGAGCGAAGAGGGCCTCGTCGCCAGCCACCTCCCGTTGCTGCTGGACACGCAACACGGCCTCCACGGCCGGTTGATCGGCCACATGGCGCGCGCGAACCCGCAATGGAGAGGTGTCGACGGTGAGGTCCTCGTCGTTTTCTCCGGCCCGCACGCCTATGTGTCACCATCTTGGTATGAAGCGCCGGGCACGGTGCCGACGTGGAATTACGTCGCCGTTCACGCCTACGGCCGGTTCCAGATCGTGGAGGAGGAACATCTCCTGCTGGAAATCCTGCGCAGGAGCGTGCAGGCTTACGAAGAGCCCCGATTAATCCCATGGGTGTTCGACCCGTCCGCCGGATACGTGGAAAAGCTGCTCAAGGCGATCGTCGGCTTTCACATTGAAATCACCCGCCTCGAAGGCAAATGGAAACTGAGCCAGAACCAGCCCGACGAGCGACGGCAACGTGTCTCGCGCGCATTGAGCGAGCAGCGGGACGACGATTCGAGAGCCATCGCAATCCTGATCGATGGCGGTCTCCCACCGTGAGCCCCCAATGAACGCGCGGGGCGGGTGGCCGGAAACCCGTCTTGCACGGAAGTCTTGGGAGTCGAGAACGGGCCACGAGGATTACCGACGTGTAAGACCCGGAAGTACAAGCGTTGGCGGGCGTGGCGGGCGTTGCAAACCCTTTTCGAGTCTGGGCCAGTTTTCAGCGACGCGATCCGTCGGCGGCGGGCGGCGTCTCCGCCAGGCTGTCCTTGAGTCGTTTCAAGGCACTGAGATGACAGTTACTTGCGGCCGATGCCTTAAGGCCAAGAACGCGTGCAGTCTCCTCGTTAACTTGGCAATTCGAAATGGCGGAGCACGAGGACCTCGCGGTCGATGGGGTCCATACTATTCAGCGCGGCACTTCCTTGCTTTTGACTGAGCGCCGGATCCCTCCGGTCACTGGCCGAAGCCGCGCATGAAAAATAGTGACTCAACAAACGTTGATATTCAAGACGTCCCCTTCTGTTGCTCCCAAACTTGCCGACGAGAGCATGGACAGACGCAAATCATCCTTCCTCGTCGTCCACTCCCGCGAGTCGAGCGCGGCGAATCAACTCTTCCGCAGAGAGGTTGTCGTCGTCGCCGTCGCGGTGCAGCCTGGTGGTGTTTCGCCCCACGTTGCGCTTCTTTGAACCGGGACGTTGATCCACATTTCCCCTCGCGGCAGCGGGGTCGCCGGCGACGGGGCTTGAGTTCGCAAACCGGCTCGTGAGGGTTGGCAACGTACTGAGAAACGCTCGCCCGGCGCCCTCAACCCAGACGAAACGATCATAGAATTTCTTGGATTTGAACCATACGCTCGTCGGGTTGTACGCGGCCTCCGCCGCGATGCCGATGCCGCCCACGCCCCCGAAGATGGCAATGACGCTATCCAGCGAAAACACCAACTCCTCGAACTTGTGGGCGCCCCGCAAATAGCGAATGAAGAGATAAGCGGCTGCGAGCGCAATCAGCCCGCCGCCGATCCAAAGCCGCCGCAACCGCGCGTTGCGATGCCATGAGCAGAAAGGAATCGTCGCGTCGATTGGCCCGGTGTACTTGGCGCCCTTAAGGAGGTCGACAGCGGCAGTCGCGACCGATTGCAACGCTGCCACTTCGATATAATGCGATTTCACTCGCTTGAAGGTAAGCTCGATTGGTTCCGAATCGCACTCTTCGTTGCAGATGACGCACCGGTCCGGGAAAACCGCCCCATCCTGGATCACCAGCTTGCCGGCGTCCCGATATACCCCTTCGACTCTCGATGAACCATGATCGTCCATTATTGGCCTCCGGGTGATCGGCGATCGACGAAACGTGACATGCACACCACCAAACCCATTTATCGAAATTATGATGGTGTGAATACTACATCGACCTGAGTAATCATTTCTGGAGTCGGACCGGCCCAGTCCGCGGCGGCGGGCACGTCATGTCAAGAACCGCCAGCGCGACTCGACCGCACCAAGGCGGTCCTCGCAGGCATCCGTCAATCCAAGCCCCGCGGTGGGCAGGCGGCGTGCCGGAGTCAACGCCACAACGAACGATCCGGACTCTGTTGGCGATACCTTGCAACACGCGAGCTTCAGGGGTCGTCATCCTAAACAACAATCAATCTCAGTTTATGAAGTTCGCAAAAAAAAGCTGCGAATCTGCCATTAAAACTCGAGTCGCCCCGAACGCTTCAGTGAGCGGGGGATTCCACGTCATTTCCAGAGGCGGCACACGCACGGATCATCCGACACGACCGCCCGGTTGACAGTGCGACACTGGAAGCGGGCGGGATTTTCTCTGACCAGCCGAAATCAATTGCGAAGCGAGGAACTGGGCCGTAAACTGAGTCACCCACTCGCGGGAACTTCGTCACGGCTGATCGCCAGAAACGCTGGGACGCCCGGGGAATCGGCGAATCGATGTCCTTGCAGGTAGGTCGACAGGAAAGACTGGGGAAACCGCGATCCCGAGCGCAATGAAACCATGGAGAGTCCACTGAATTGAAGCGTGGGATGAGTTAGCACGAAGCCAGTAACGCAAGGTATTTTGCAATAGCAGTTTACGATTAACGGAGAGGTGACCGAGAGGCCGAAGGTGCGGCACTGGAAATGCCGTGTACGGTAACACGTACCGCGGGTTCGAATCCCGCCCTCTCCGCTCAAAAAAATCATGACCTCGCAAGTCCTTGGTATTGCAGGGTTTGCGAGGTCGCTCTATTCTGGGAAATACCCGTTGTGAAACCTTTTGTGAAAGGCGGGCGGACCACGCTGTAAGGGAGTCGCCGAAGCCATGGCGAAAAAAGCTACCGGACGCGCTACGCATACCGGAAAAACGGATTCGGGACACACACGCGACCAGAAGATCGAACGCCTCGGCCCGATAACGATCTACAAGCGAGGCCTCTCCTACTACCTCTATTACCGGGAAGACGGCGCAACTGTGCGGCAGAAGATCGACGGCAATCTGGCCGTCGCACGCGCCACGGCGGCCAAGGTCGCAGGTGCGCTAGCGGACGGGCGACCCTCGCCGCTCGGTTACCAATCCACGGCGCCGCACGCGATGGTCGAGGCGTATCTCAACTCGGTCGCCACGGTCCAGAATCTGGCCCTGCGGACGCAGGATCGCTACCGCGCTGCCCTGCAGCGTTTTTTGGATTTTTGCGAGGTGGCAGACCTGACGGCCCTCGACGCAGTGAACGAGGAAACGATCGAGGAGTTTGTGCGTTGGCTCCGCCAACAGACGCGTACTCGGAACGGCGCCTCAAAGGGCAAGCGCGCCGCCTACAAGCTCGGCGGGGTGAAGTTCATCCTGAGTACCTGCCGGACGGCATTCCATTGGGCGCGGAAGCGGCGCATGCTTCCTCCGTACTCGGACAACCCGTTCACGGCCTTCCCCATCGAGAAGCTCCGCGAGCGCGACCAAGATGAAGGCGCGAAGCAGGTGTTCTCGCCGGACCAGGAGCGGCAGTTTTTCGACGCGTGCTCGGGTTGGCAGCGCGACATCTTCGTCGTTCTGACGACGTATGGCCTGCGGGTGGGCGAGTTGACGCACCTTCTGATCGAAGACGTCGACTTCCAGAGTGGCGCGATCGAAATCCGGTCCAAGGCCGAGCTGTTCTGGTCCGTCAAGACGGGACGGCGACGCCAACTACCGCTCATTCCCGCGACCCGCACGATCCTGGAACGCTTGATCGGGGATCGGCGGGCCGGGTTTGTTTTTCTGAACGAGGACTTCTTCACGGGGAAAGCCCAACCAGTCGCGTCGTTCGGCAACCCCGCGGCATTTCGCGGCAAGCTACGGCAAGTCGTTGAAGAGCTGGTCGTCCATCAACCGAACGCTTCAGAGCGCGACAAGAGGCGCGCAACGACGGCGTATTGCCGCAAGATGGGCCAGATCCCCGAGAAGCGGATCCGCAACGAGTTCATTGAGATTGCCGCGGCGATTGGGTGCCCCGAGTACACGAAGGCGCACGACCTGCGGCACCTGTTCGCCAGTCGGGCGCAGGAGGCTGGCACGAATCCGCTGCTGGTGCAGGAAATGCTCGGGCACACGACTCTGGACATGACGAGACGGTACACGCACGTCGGGCTCGACGCGAAACGCGAGGCATTGAGCAAGGTCTCGCCGCCAAACGCGCCGCCGACAAGCAAGCCGTGAACCTCATCGCCGTCAATCGGAAAGGTCCAGAGGCCAGGCCAGGCAACGGGCGGAGGTGCTGATGACGGCTATCGCCGGCGCGTGGCGTTCGAGGTGGGAGGGCTTCCTCGATCAGCACCCAGATTGGCGAGATCGGGCCAATCGAGCCGATCCGATTTACGCTCTACCCGAAATGGTGATCAACGATCTCGCGCGGTCCGCGCACAGCAGTGCGGTCACGAAAGGTGGCCCCCCCGCAAAGACATTCATCTCGCAAGATGCTGCGGGCGCTGAACTCGATTTTCTCGACCTTTGTAGAGAAACCTCGGCAAGTTGCGTGGCCGTGCTCAACGGCCTTCCCCTCGAGTACCCGTTCTTGGCGGCCGGGATGTCGCCCGCTGCGCAGAGCACGGACAGATTCGGTTGTGGGTTCATCAAGCTTCCCGGGGTCCTAGCGAGACCAGTCGCCGAATTGACGGATTACTTCGTCGGCGACCAGCATCAGATGCTCGACTACGCAGGCCAGTTGAATTTGAATCAGCGTTACGGGCCGTACCGGGAACAGCGAGGCGCGCTGTTGAGCCAATACGAGGCATTGCTGACTCCACCGGGATTCCCGCTGGCTCTGACTTCGAACCAAGGACTCGGTGGTCAAGGCGCACCGCGGAACCGACGCCCTCGCAGCAAAGGGGGCAAAGAAGCAGCGGCGTTCCAGCGCGATGTCGAGGAATTCTTGCGACGGTGGAACTTGCTCGGCTTGGTCAGCTGGGACCTGCCTGTTCCGTTCCCGGCGTTGAAGAACATCCCGCTCGGCCTCGCGCTCAATCTGCTTGGTCCAGAACACCAGGTTTGCACTTTTCCACAATATCACGACATTCCGTGCAGTTGGGACGTGCGGAAGATGATCCGCTCCCCATTTGGAACGGACGACAACGGCGGCACTCGTATCAGGACACCCACCGGCAATGCTCCCAGCGAATATGAGAGTGCGTTCAGGTTGTGGTTGATCGAGTGGTCGGTGCGTGCGCGCCACGGCACGATCCCTGGCACGGTGGAGCGGCTTGAAGAAACATTCGCCGGACTTCTTCATCGCAGTCGGGACTGGGTTGGGCAACTTCGAAAACTGTACACCGCGCGCTTGCGTTCCGTATGAGTCTAACCACTTGGACGCCTCCGCTTGGTTTCGGTCGCGCTTAAGGCTTCCCGCCGGTCCGCGCTCGGCGCAGAATTCACGCCGACGCCGCTCTTGAGCAAGTGATCGCAGCAGTTCGCGGCTCTACGAAGCGTCGCCAAAAGAGCCGCTGGCGGGAAACTCGCGCCGCGCATTTGGTCGACGCGTGTCATACCGCCCCCGACAGCCGATGATCGCACTTCGGTTTATCCGCTGATACGAATTGAATAGCTCCAGCGCGATCGGCGTTCGGTGAAGGCTGTTGCGCGCGTGCAGACCACTGGTCGACAGCCGGCTGCTTGCCCGCTTGTTTGTCCCAGCCGAACGTTCGACCGCTGAGACGCGGCTGAACGCCCAGCCGCGGCAGCAAGGTGAACGAAGGCGAGGCCGCGATGAACGCATCCGGAATCGGGCAAAAAAATCTGGCTTCTACCGTCGCCGCGTACGCCGATAGGCCGATCCGGATCGGCTCGAAACACCGCACTCACGATAACCGAGAATCCCGATCCTCAAATCTCGCATACAGATACGACTGTCTATGACGTTTGTCGTTTTGGCGGCGTAAGGACCTGAGATGGTACTTTTAATTTTCATACTGATACCGTCTCGTCCGTCGTAAAGGCGTGGTTCGATCGAGATCACGCTTCACACGGGATCTTTCCGAGTCAACGCTGTTCACGCCTGGGTCTGAGTACAGATGACTGACGACGCAGAACAATCTGGGACGCCGTGGCTGACACCAGCCGAGGCAGCCGAGTACCTCGGGGTCGCTCTAGGCACTATCCGTAACTGGACAAGCGCCCGGTACGTCCCGCACGCCAAGCGTGGTGGCGTCGTGCGTTACCACCGGGATGACCTCGATCGCTGGCTCCGTCGGGGCGCGTGCGTCGGCCGGACCACGGTCGCGGATCTCGGCCGCTAAGGTCTGCTCGCATTCGACAATTCTTGTGAGTTTAGGTAACGCACGGGGGCGCCGCGTGCTCGTATGCTCGGGGCGCGGCGGAGACATGCCGGAAGCCGTGAGCGCATGAGCGTGTTGTAGCAGGGATCCCGCGCCGAGCGTAACACCGGCGCGCGATCGGAATCACGAGTATTTGGCGGATTGCCGGCCCGGTGAACCGCCCCGTTTAACTGGTATCCGATGACGTTAGACCTGTTGTCGCACACGAAATCCCGGCCACCCTCGGCGCCGACGTCGAGCAAGCTGGCAGTACCGGGACAGCAATTCGATCCAACGACGCACGTGGCTGCCGTGGCAATGTCCGATGGCGACCTTGAGGAGCTCGCCTCAAGGTTCCAGTCGGAGTATGAGGGCTTCCTGACGGCCGCCACGGACGCACTCGACCGGAAGCTACGCCTCGGCGAATTGCTCGTGCAAGCGCGCCAAATGTGTACCAAGCGCGGCACGTGGAGACCTTTCCTGGAGCGCGTCGGACTCGCGGACAAGGAGCGGTTCGTGAGCGAGTGCATTCGATTCGCGGCCAACAGGCCCCAGATCGAAGAGGCGAAGCGGAACGGCGGTTCCGCTAACTCCGTGACCGATGTCCGGGTGTTGCTCGCGACACCCAAGGCGCTCCCCGCCCCGAAGATCGAGTCGGAGCGCCCCGCGCAACGTGCGCGGGCCCCGCAATCCACCGAGGAAGTCAAGCGCGCGGAGCTGGCCCACGAGCTCAGCGCGGATTCCGAGAACCTTGAGCCGAGCGACCAGGTTGTCGAAGAGGCAACTGATCAGTTGGAGGAATTCGCCGAGAACGATGGCGCAACCGCGCCTGAGCGTGCTCTTGCCGCGGAGGAGGCGCGAGAAGACGTCGCCTTGCCGGACGGCGTAGGCGCCGACGAACCTCCGACCACGGTCGGCCGTGCAGTTGCTGATCGCATCCACGAGATCGACGCACCGATGGAACTTTCCGAAGAGGAATGGCTGCGGTCGCTCCCCGCGCGCGCCAACCTCGAGAACCCCGCGCTTTTCGACGACGACGCGCGGCTCTACCGGATGGTACAGCCGCATCTCGATGCGATCGCTGAGGCCTGCGCGTTGACACCCGAGCAAATCCGCCACTCGGGCTCGCGCAGCCTGGCCCGTAACAAGCTTCGGCTGTTGCTCGGTCACGCCGCACACATCTTGCCGCCGGACCAATGGCCGGCTTGTGACCAGTGCGGGGGCAGGTTCACCGACCTTCCGAATCGCAATCCGTGCGCCAGCTGCGAAGGCTCCGGTTTCCTCACGTTGCACGCGAGCATGGCGCCCCAGGGCAACCCGAACGACCAGAAGTAGTCGCAGGGTTGTTCCGAGCTCGATGGGCTCGGGACAACGTCTTTGATTCAGCACGTTTCCAAAATCGAATTTCAGCCACAAAAAACAGCGACGGCCATCCGCCCGCCAAAGCTAGATGGCCGTCGCCCATCACAGGATTCCTTCGACGTGACCAGCTTAGCAGACGGTTTCTCCGGGCGCAACGCCGCGTCTGCGGAGTACGATCCCGCACTCCCAACCTCAGCCGACGACCTCCCGCCCACGACCGCGCCGCCGGACGGCTCACCTCCCTCCGTGACGCAGCTCGACCCGCCCTGTCTGATCGGCGCGCTTGAACTGCTCGCCAAGGGCCTCCCCCCCGTCGTGTTGCGTGCCTCAGGCGAATCCTATTACCGAGACAGCCAAGACCGCGAAGCGACCGGCAAAGAACCCCGCTTTGGCGAGTTCGGCTACCTCGCTTTGAGCGCCACCGAAGCATTACTCCGGGCGACGTGGGAGCGATACCCCGGGTCCGGACTCGGCGTACTGCTAGGGCTGTACACCGACAGGCCGGCGCGGTCAATCAAGGGCCTGATTGACCTGGAGGTCGATGATCCCGACGCCGCTGGTGAGCCTCTCCGACGCATATGGCCGGACGGACCGCCGGACACTGTGCGCTTCGAGTCGAGCGGGCCGGGACGCTGGCATTACCTGTTCGAGATTGATGAGGCGACCGCGAGGCGACTGCGGGAAATCGGAATTTCCCAAGCGGTTCTCAAGGGTCTGCACACGCACCCGGACGGGCGGCAAGCTGGCGATCCGGCGTATCCCGGCCTTGAGATTCGCTTCGGCAATCTGATTCCGGGCTGGGTGTCGAACACGCTGTCCGTGGCGCCGCCCACGCCGCGTGCAGACGGTACTCCCCGCGCGTGGGTCGGAGACTGGCTCCTGCCGTTCCCGCAGGCTCTTTTCGACGACCTGGCTCGCTACAGCGCTGCGGCCATCAAGCATCGCGCGGCGCAGGTCGCTGCCGCCGTCAAGCCAGAGCCGTTGCCGCGCGAGGAGCTGCGAGGACTCACGCCGCTGCAAAAGATCCTGTGTCAGCTCGGGGCACTCGGCATCAAGGTCAAGCGGACCTACTCCGACCCACGCTACAAGAGCTACGAGAGCTGCTGCCCCGCCCATGCGGACAACCGGCCGTCGTTTACCTTCAGCGAAGGCTCTGATTACGCGACAGGTCACGCGAACGGCAAGGCCGTCGTGAAGTGCTTCGCAGGCTGCACCACCGACAAAATCGTGACGGCATTGGGATTGTGGCAGGTCGACTTGTTCCCTGAGAGCGACGAACTGGCCAGAAGCGCTGCCCAGCGCCGCCCTGGGATCAATACGGTCCGTGTAGCGCACCCGCGGCCGGTCGTCCCGGATCTTCCCGAGGAGCTGAGAGACCGGTTTGAAGCGGACCACGAACGTTGCCGTGCTGCATTGGCGGCACGGCCCGACAAGCTCGCGGAACTTTCTCGCCGTCTCGGAGGCGTGTCGACCGAAGCCTTGGAAGTGCTGGGAGTGGGCTGGCGCGCGAGCAACTCGACGATCGATCGGAACTCCCGAAACGACCTGATCGAGGTCGGACCGGCCTGGACATTTCCCATGTTCGACGGCGAAGAGCAGCTCGTTAACCTTCAGCGCCGCTTCGAGGACGAGACGCGCGAGAAGCGTGGCATGTGGCAGGGCCGCCTCGGTCTTTTCGTCCCGCGCGGCTGGAAGTCCAGGCCGGGCCCGATCTACATGCCCGAGGGCGCGTCCGACACGGCGGCGCTCTGGCAGCTCGGCTACCGGGCGATCGGCCGCCCGTCGAACACGGCGGGCGTGGACTACGCTGCCGTGCTCCTTGATGACGTTGACGCTCCGATCCGGATCGTCGGCGAGAACGATGCGCGGGATGGTCACTGGCCGGGCGACCCGCGTCCTTTTTGCGAGCCGTTGCGTCACGAGTTGCCAGAGCACGACATCGACTGGGTTCTGCCGCCCGAGGGCTGCAAGGACATGCGGGAGTATCTCGCCGATCAGATCTTGCGCTCGGAGGTACACTCATGATCGACGCAATGGCCGCAACACCACCCCTCGCTTTCGTTCCGTCGAGCGCACCGATCGCGCAGACCATGGCCGAGCGCTTTGGCATGGCCAATCAACAATTCCAGTCAGAGGCCGACGACGCGCTGTTCCAGGAACGCCTTGGCCAACTCGACTTGCTGGACTCGGCGGCGTTCGCAAGCGCCGATTATTTACTCGAGTGGCTGGTCAAAGGCGTTCTCGTCAAAGGACAGCCGGCCATCTTCGGCGGGCCGAAAAAGTCGCTGAAAACAAGCCTGCTCATTGATTTAGCACTGGCCCTGGGGACGCCTCGCGGTGGGATTCGAGCCTCGTTTCTCGGGAAGTTCGACGTCCCCGCCCCGATCCAAGTGGGCTTGTTTTCGGGCGAGAGCGGGCAGCACACGGTCCAAGAGACAGCACGCCGAGTGTGCCGTGCTCGTGGTATCGAGTTGGAGCGGTCAGGCGTCCGGTGGGGTTTCAACTTGCCCCGGTTGCGAAACGACATCGATTTGCGAGTCCTCAGGCACCGGATCGAGCAGTACGGACTGCAGGTGGTCATTCTCGACCCGCTTTACCTTTCACTCGTCGGCGGTACCTCGCAACTCGACGCCGCGAACCTGTTCCACATGGGCCCCGTCCTCGCGGACGTGGCCAACGTTTGCCTTGAAGCCGGGGCTACGCCGATCCTCGCTCACCACGCCCGCAAGGCCCGCCTCAGCCCGCAGGAGCGCTGGCAGCCGCTCGATCTCGACGACTTGGCGTACGCGGGCATCACCGAGTTTGCGCGACAGTGGCTCTTGGTTAGCCGGCGCGAGGCGTATCAGCCAGGCACCGGGTCTCACCAATTGTGGCTGCAGGTGGGCGGTAGCGCCGGGTTTTCGGGACTCTGGGGATTGGACGTGCAGGAAGGGACGGTAGACGAACATTTCGGCGGGCGCCGTTGGCAGGTTCACGTGAAGACGGTGGACGAAGCGCTTCAAGCCAAACGCGAGTTGGTGGAGCAGCGCAAGACTGCGGGCAAGCGGAACGTCCGGGAAGATTTGGAGAGAAAGATCGTCAGCGCGCTGGAACGGTGCGGCCCCATGAACAAGACCGCGATCGCCCGCGAGGTGAAGAGGTCGAATGCCATCGTGGGGCCTGCACTAGACGACTTGGTCGAGGCGGGCGTGCTCGAGCGAGGAGTCTACAAGCAGAAGTATGGCCAGACGTGCGAACAGTTCGTCTTGGTGAAAAAACTGTCAACGGACACCGTTACGGTTGACCAGTCGGACTCGGACTCGGACAGTCAGACTGACTCGTCGGAATGACTCTACCCAAGCAGACAGACAGACCGCCCCCTATAAGGGGGGGCGGTCTGTCTGTCTGCGTATTAATGGTTAGTGGTGGGCTGTGGGTATTGCTGGAGCCTTTCCAACGAACCACCAAAAAAAGAATTTCCAGTCTCGTTCGGGCGCTCCCGCGTGCCGCACCGGCGATGCCCCGTGTGCCGGACCTGAAGACCACGTGACCGATGGAGCGGCGCAGAATACGAACGGAATCGCAACAAACCCCAAGAGACCGAAAGGCCAGAACGCTGAAGGCCCAGTCGTCGACACGTTTCGCCAACCGCTCGCTCCACGAGACACTGCCCGAGGCGATCTTCACATACGTGGCGGGCCGCGCCTATCACCGCGGCGCGGCCGTGGTCTTTGGCGACCCGGCGTCTCTGGTCCGCGAGCCCGACTACCCGCACGACGGCAACGTGATCGCTGTAATCAACTCGAGCGGCCAATGCATCGGCTGCGTGCGGCGCGATCACGCTGAGTACTTCGCGCCCGCCATGGACGCCGGCGAGATCCGACTGACAGGGCGCCTGGGCGACGTCGACCCCCTCAACTACGAAGAGGACGAGGCGTTCCCGCCGCTCATCCTTCGGGTTGAGTTCACGTCGACATCTGCGGCGCGCACGTGATCATGGGGCGACAAGCCGCCAGAAGATTTTCGCAGAATCGCGAAAAAACGGCCGAAACGTGGCATTGCGCGCGTGGTGGCATCGGCATAAGGTTTGGTAATAGGCCGGTGCGGACCGGCCAAGACCGATCGTTTCGCCGAGTCGTTCATATTTAGTTTGCCGGCAGTACCCGGCCGAGCTACGTGGCGATGACCGCATATCGAGCAAGGAGGCTCGACTGTGGAACTACACCCCTGGATTTCGTACATTAAGGAATTCGCGCAGGGTGATCAGCCCTACGTCGACCTTACGGTGATCGGCGCGGGCCCTTCGCGCGACGCCGAGGGCTGGATCCCGTGCCGACTGGCCCTCGGTCCGGCAGACCGCCCCGTGCTCGGCACGGCTCGTGTCTGGGTGCGCACGGAGGATGAGGACTGCGTCGATCCAAACTGCCGCCACACCTCGACTCGATATTACATCGTCTGCGAGATCGAGACGTCCGCTACGACGCCCGGCCATTACCTCGAGATCGCGCCCACCTCGCCGTGTCATAGCGAGATTGGCATCGCCGTCTTCTGCCGGCTCATGCCATCGATCCAAGACGCCGTCCTCGAATCGAACGGCGAGAGCCCCCTATCTTCCACGAAGGTCGTCTTGCCGCTGTTGCTACGAGCTCGCGCCGTAGAATTGGCGGCTCCCGAGCTGCCGTCGGCCTCGCGCTGCCCGGCGGTTAAGTTGCCACGCCGAAGAGTCGGGCAGGCGTGCTGGGACGGTCGCGGACGTTATGTGTGGAAAGCCGACCCGAACGGGTTCTGATCGCCCGCCCGCGGCGCGCCGCCCTTCGCGGCCAATCACGCGTGTCGCAACGACAGCCGAAATCGGGCTTGCGCCCCGGTCGGCGGTCATCGAGACTAGCGCTATACGATCAGGCTTCGGCATTAGCCCGACTGACCATTTGGCCGAGGACGCAGCATGCCCGCGCGCGAGCTTATTCGAACGAGCTTCTTCCTGACGCACGCCCAGCGCGAGCGTCTTAAGTTGATCACCGAGCAAACAGGGTCGCCGCTGTCCTTCCAGCTAAGGCGAGCCCTGGACATGTATTTCGCCGACCGCGACCCCGGGGCCGGCAACCTGACTCCGGCGCGGGCCGAAGTTCAGGAACAGCAACGATGACGCTCCGAGAAGACGAGCCGTTTGACGTTGAACCCGGGCAGCCGGATGAGCCTCCTGCGTGCCTGGCCGTCCTCGGCCCAGACGAGGCTTGGCTTGACGATCTGATCCATGAGACGGGCATTCCGGACACAAAGGCTTTTGCCTTCGACACCCAACTAGCACGTCGTGTCGGCTCGCTGCTGGAGTCGGAACTTCGGCTCGCGCGAGGTGAGTACGCGGCCCATGGCGTGGTGTCTGGGCAGGCGCCGTTTCTGTCGGCCGCGACCCGATTGTTCGAAACTTGCGACCCTGCCCGCTGGCAGCCCGTTACCGACATGGAGATCACGGTCGCTGCGGCCAGCAGGACGCACACTAACCACACCTGAGCAGTCCGTTCCGCTCGAAGCGAATTCTGCTCCAAGAGGTTCAGGACCCCGAAACCGCGTAACTCGCCGTACCCAAACCCTCGCCAAGAACGAGGTTAACAACTTACCGTCCGGGGCTCGGCCACGCCGATATCGGACATCCGTCAGCTCCTACTCGATCCCTGCCACAAACCCTTGCGACTACAGGCATGCCCACACGCACAACAACCCGTCGCCGCGGCCCCACGCCGCCTCTCGAGCTCTCCCAAGCGAGCAAGCGTGAATATGAGCAGCAACTCCTCATTTGCAACCCCGGCTCCCCGTCCCGTTCCAAGCGCTGGCGTTTTCGACGCGCCGAGGCATTGTTCATGCTCAACGTCGCCCCAATGCCAACTCGCGACGACTCCTGGGTTCGTCGCGCCGTCAGGTTCCATGCTGACAACTGGAAGCGCAACATGCGACTTCCGGGTAGCCCCGTCCCCCGGGTAAAGCTCGACTCGGTGATCGCCGCAGCCGCTGACCTTTGGAGCGCGCCCGAGCCCTTCAAGCGTTGGGAAACGGAGGCGCGGTTGCTGGCCAATCAGGCGTTCGTGGACATAGCAGCTCGGGTCGGGGAGCCCCAGGAGGTGATTGAGGCGTACCATGCCTTATTCTTCGATGTCGCCGACAAGCGTGAAGCCAAGTCGCGCTGGCCCTATGTCGCGATTGACCTTGGCGCTGACGACGAGTTCCGGGCGCCGGAGTTGCCGGCATCCTGGAAGTTGCTCGCGAGCGTCGGGTGCCTGCGCGCCTTGGAACTGATGGCGGAAGCCCACCCGGCCGCCGATGTCGTACTCGGAACTGACGGTATCGCGGTTGCGCCCGAAGAGTAGCCCGACGCGCTGTGGCTCAGCGGCAAACCGCTCTCCAAGTCGTGAGCCGATATGCATCTCAAGACACTGTTGCGACTGTTTCGGGCCAGGCTCACCGCAGCATCCAGACCGGAGCCTGAGCCGGCGAGGGTATCTAAAATTAACAAAAAGTTGGGAGTATTTACAGGCAAGCTCCCCGACCGCAATGTTTGGGGCAATGCCGGCGGCGTAGGCCAAGGACCGGGCCGTGGGGTGGGAGTTCAGAGGAAGTCGGCGGTACTTTTACCGGACTATCCGTGTACCTGGAGTCCGTAACCCGGTCAAGCAGTATCTGGGTCACGGTGGCTCGGCCGAGATCGCGGCCTGCCTTCACGCCGAACGCCTGGTCAAAAGCCAGGCCGAGCGCCAGGCGCTTCGAGCCGCGAACACCGAAATCGAGGAGCCCTCCTGGGCTCTTCACGAATTAGATCGAGCCGCGCGCATGCTGACCGAGGCCGTGCTCCTCGCCTCTGGTTTCTACCAGCATCACCGCGGATGGAGGCGTCATGGAACCCTCAACCGAGAATCTGGCTGAGCCGCCGGTCGTCGTGATCGAGTTGCAGGAACTGCTCGACCGCGCTCGCAAGGGTGATCAGGCAGTGCTTCCGCTCCTGCGCGAAGTGCTCGACGACCGGCCCGAGCTTTGGCAGCACTACGGCGACCTCGCCCGGAACGCGCAGCAAGCGTGGATTAAGCTCACTGCCGGCAACGACCTTTACCGGTCCGAGTCGTTGCGCCGACACCTCGATGAGCTGATCACCGATCTGGCCGGCCCAAACCCGACGCCGTTGGAACGTCTGCTCGCGAATCGCGCGGCAACATGTTGGTTGCAGGTCGAGCACGCCGGGGTCTCGGTAGTCGCCAGTGCCGAAGCCGGATTGAAGGTGCTCGATTTCCAGGACCGGCGACAAGATCGCGCTCATAAGCGTTACCTGCAGGCGCTCGGCGCGTTGGCTGCGGTCCGCAAGCTGTTGCCCAACGAGAGCTCGGAGCCGTCGGCGCTGCACAACACCGCAAAACGGACCGCACTCCGGGCCTATTCGCCTGCGTGAGGTCACTTTTCAAGAGGAGTGTCCCTTGCGCAAACACACGCCGCACACCGAAATCGCCGCCGACTCGCCGTTCAAGCCTGCGTGCGAAGCGACCGCCCGGCTGCTCGTCCTTCTTGAAGCGACGGCGACGAGCATGAACCGCCGGTTTGACCGCCTGGAGCGACAGATGGATCTGTGTTACGGGGCACTGCGAGAGGACTACGAGCGGGTTCTCGAGAAGTTGCATCAGCTCGTCGCCGAGGTGGACGGGCTGCACAAGGCGGTATGCGGCGACTGCACTCGGCCAGCGCATTACGTCTCGAATTTACCCCAATGCGGCACAGCCGCAACCAAAGAGGCCGTGAACATCGTAGTGTACAACTTCTCGGCCGCAAGTTGCGGAGAAGTTGAGCGGAAAGAACCTAATTCTACAGCGCTAACTCGCACCCCATCGACAGGATTTTATCTCGGTAAGCTTGATGCCGAGTTCGCGAAGTTTTCGTCGGGTCCGCTTGATATGACTCTTGCGGGCCTGGGTGCGGCGTGTTTGCGCCCATGTGATCTTGCGGGCTGCCTTCGCCAGCATCTGGTCCTGTGATTGGCGCGACGTCAAGCCCCAGGATCGGACCAACGCGGCCATCGCTGTGTGCAGTTGGCAAACCGTCAGCTCGGGTTTTTTCCCCCCGCCAGTCCTGACGCACTCGCGCCAGGAACAGGTAGCTCACGCAACTGAGGATCAGATGGCGTTTCAATCCGGGGTAACGCCGCCCCTCATACTGGTCCAACCCGATCTCGCTTTTCTGGTCCTCGAAACAACGTTCCACTCGCCAACGCGAGAATGCGACCAGAAGCAGGATTTCGATGGTCGTCTCGGGCGGCGCGTTGCTCACGAAGAATTTCAACTCGGCAGGGTTCAACGCGTCGCGGGCCACCAGCAGATGCAGCATCTCGCCGGGCAAGCCATCAGCATCTTTTATGAGCATCATAACATGCTTACATTCCCAGACCATCGGGCCCTTCTCGCCGTCCTTGACGCGGAACCGTTCCCAGGGTTGACCGCGCAGTCGCGGATCGTTCAGCAGCACGTCGACTCGTTGGGCCGGTCGGCTGCCGCTGGCCAGGCGGGGGACCTTGCGACCGCGACCACGGCCGTTCTTGCGGTATTGTCGAGTGACGACTCGCGGTGGGTCGAGCCAGCCTGTGAAGCTGCGCGGCACCTCGGCGACATAGCGCTGCTGCCGCGCGGTCAGTTCACGCAGAAACTCAGGCTTGCTGCCGTAGCCTTCATCGAACGTCAGCCAGTCGAAACGGAGCCCGTTGCCCACGGCTCGGTCGAACAGTTCCAGCGCGATCTTCCACTTCGGACGGTACACCATATCATCGGGGATGGCGGCCTCGCGACAACGGTCTCGGTCGGCGTCCCAGCTCTCGGGCAAGAACAACTCGCCGTCGACTAGACAATGAAAGTCACCACGGGCCAGACCCAAGTGGACGGTCACGATGCAGTTCTCGGTCTTACCCAGTCGGCCACACCATTGCTTTTGAACACCGGGTGTCTTCTCTCCCTTCTTCGGGTCGCTCGTCTCATCGATGACCCCGACGGTGTGTGGGCCCTGATGCTCGGCAGCGACAAGTTGGTGGAGCCGATCACGAAGCCGATCCTCAGCCCAACGGTGCTGAGCAAGGAACTCCTGCAAGGTGCGCGGCGCGACGTCGGCATCGAGAGCGATCGGCTCTACGCTCTTCTCGGGGAGATCAGAAAGCTGCCCGCGGACGTAAACGCCCATGTGCGCCCGAGTGTCTTTGCGATCGAAGCAATCACGAAAACCGTCGAGGAACTCCGTGAGCTTCGATTCGAGTTGGCGAATCTCGTCGACATCCATGCCTTGCCCTCCGTAACTTGGTGGCAAGACTCCTTTTCGCTCTTTTCGGTCGTCTCCGCAAGGCCAAGTTAGCGCTGTAGAACTAACGACCACTTAGCCAAGTCGCGTTTGGATTCGCGGAGCAACCGCGCCGCGTCGGCGGCGGTCAGTCGCTCCTTCATGGGTTTCTCGTTGGCACAGTATACCGAGGGATTCTCGTTTCAGGTGGATCAGTTTTTTGGGGGAGCAGACCAATGATAGACTAGTCCTACCAGCGATGACGATGGTAAAACGGCTATCGGATTTCGGCTGCAACGACTGAAGGTATATTAGGCCGTTCGCCAATCGTCATCTGAATTCCAACCATACGCTACCATTAGAGCACTCGAATCACCAATGAAAGACGGCGAATCTCGCACAGAAACCGATGCAGATCGCGAAAAGGACGATCGTGGAAGAACGTGTACTACAGAAGATACGTCGACCCTGCCCCCAACACACCTGGCCTTCGCGACCCGGAAGCCTCACAGCAACGATCCGCACGTTCTGGATTCCAGTCAGCGGTTACGCGAGGGATACCCCAGCCGCAATGACGTTCGGGGCGAATTGCCAGAAGTCGCGGCACAAGGCCTGCCGGCTCGTGACGGATCTCAGCCTCGTTGCGGCGCCGAACGTGCACATGCGCTCAACAAAGAGGCGACTGAATTGGTCCGGAAGGGTCGACTCGACGAGGCTGTCGAGCTTTACAAACGCGCGATCGACACTCGGCCAGATTTCGCCGAGGCCTATAACAACCTCGGAATCGTCCACGGACGGCAGGGTCATATTGATGAATCAATTCAGTGTTTCAATGAGGCGCTGCGCCTCAAGCCGGAGTATCCAGAGGCGCACAATAATCTGGGGATCGCCCTTGCCCGCCAGCGTCGGTTCGAGGACGCGGTAGGACGCCTCGAAGAGGCGTTGCGGCTTCGACCGAGTTACCCAGAGGCGCAGAACAACCTGGGCAACACGTTCAGGAGCATGGGGAGACTGGACGAAGCGATAGCATCCTATCGGCGAGCCTTGACGCTCAAGCCGGATTACCCTGAGGCCAATAACAATCTGGGAAACGCGCTCGCCGAGCAAATCCAACTCGAAGAGGCCGCGGTATGCTACCGGGAGGCCATACGCCTCAATCCGCGTTACGCTGAGGCGCATAACAATCTCGGTAATACACTCGCCCGGCTAGGCCAAGACGACGAGGCAGAGCTCTGCTATCAGAAGGCCCTGCGGTACAACGCCGATTATGCGGAAGCGCACAACAATTTAGGCAACGCATTGGCCGAAAAAAGCCGGCTGGCTGAGGCGGTGGCGTGCTACCACCAAGCGCTCCGGATCAAATCGGACTATGCCGAAGCGTACAACAACTTGGGCATCACCTTGGTGAAGCAGGGTAAGCACGCCGAGGCAGAGCGCTGCTATCAGGACGCCTTGCGCCTGAAACCTGATTATGCCGATGCTCACCTTAATCGTGCCTTGGGCTGGCTCCAGAGTGGCAATTTCGAGCAGGGTTGGTCTGAGTACGAATGGCGTTGGAGCGTTCGAGAGACGACAAGACCGAAGTTGACAGGCCCTGCATGGAACGGGGAGCCACTCGGCGGGCGAACGATCCTGCTCTACTCTGAGCAAGGGCTCGGTGACACGCTGCAATTCATCCGTTACGCAGCCCAGGTCAAACGGCGAGGCGGGGTGGTTCTCTTGGAGAGCCAGCGGCAATTGATCCCACTCTTGTCCCGTTGCAAAGGGATTGATCGGTTCATTCCGAGAGGCGCCACTCCACCGGAGTATCATTGCCATTGCGCTCTCATGAGCTTGCCTCGCGTGTTCCGTACTCGCGTGGCGAACGTTCCTGCAGCAGTCCCTTATCTTTCCGCCGATCCCGGACTTGTGGCTGCTTGGCGGGATCGCCTGTGTCAATCGCCCGGCTTTCGGATCGGGATCAATTGGCAGGGAAATCCGCAGTACAAAGGAGACCGGCTCCGCTCCATTTCGTTGAAGACGTTCGCCCGACTCGCGGAAATCCCCGGAGTCCGACTTATTAGCCTTCAGAAGCACCACGGGGTTGAGCAAATCCGGGAGGTCGCGGATCAGTTCGACGTCGAAGAATTGAGGGCCCCGTACGACGATGTTGCGGGCGCGTTCATGGACGCTGCGGCTGTGATTATGAACCTCGACCTTGTGATCACGTCCGATACTGCGCTCGCCCATCTGGCTGGTGGATTGGGAGCAACCACCTGGATGCCTCTCTCGTGGTCGGCCGACTGGCGCTGGATGGAGCACCGCACGGATACTCCGTGGTATCCGACGATGCGACTGTTCCGACAACTGGATCCCGGAGATTGGGAAAGCGTCTTTGAGCGGATGGCAACAGAACTCCGAGCGCTCGTCCCCACGCAGCGGCTAGGTAGGTCAATTCCGGTAACGATCACCGCGGGCGAGTTGGTTGACAGGCTTCTTGGTCTTGAACTACGAAGCGAAGACGGAAAGGAACAGAGCGACATCAACCGGGAACTCCACGAGCTTCGCACGACATACGAGCGATTTATCGGATCCTCGACGGAGATCGAGGGCCTAGCCGGGGAGATGAAAGCGCTTCTGATAACCCTCAGGGAGACGGAACGGCAGGTCCGCGCCTGCGTACAGGAGGGTGACTTCGGCGCTCGCTTCATGGCTCTATCGCGAATTTCGCTTCAGCAAAACGAGAGACGCGACCTGCTCAAACGCAGCATCGATAATCTTGCATAGGTAGCGTCTGATTTCCCAACCACTGGCTCACCGAAGCTCTCGCCGTTGTGGGCTTGAGTCCACTACAACCAGAAGCCCGGCGAACGGAGCTCAAATTCAGAAGCAGAAGAATAGCCCACTCCCCTGTACGGCACGCCAAAAACAGCGGCTCCGATAATGCTGCGCGGCAAAAGTAGGCCGCGTTCAAAGATACCGTATCGAATCCAGTCATTACGCCAAACCAAACTATCATACATCTTTACTTGTCTTCAGATTTCGAATGCCAAGCCTACCTCAAGAAAATCGATCCCGACGAACGTTTTTTGTTGACACTGCTACGTGGGAGATTATAACAGTGCCCGCTCAGCGAGCCGAGTGGTGTTCAGAGAACATCTAAGCATCGAAGATTCTAAATTGCGCAGATACATAATGTGTGTTTTCTCGGATTTGGTGCGTGATTCACTGGACGTTTAGTGTATGCCGTGAGATTTGCAGCCGAATTGGTGCGCATCTCGCGTAACCCCTTCGGGCAAACGTTCATGCGCGAATTCTACGGCGCGGGGGTTCTTGCAACCCCGCTTGGGCGATGAAGGCGCAGAGTTCGGCTAACAACTACTCCCATATCCCGAGAATGCAACTATGCGCGAACACTGGCTCCGGTTGCGCCGCCGTCGGACTAAGCGCGTCTATCTTCCCGAGTTTCAGTCGCTTGAAGCGCGCCAATTGCCGACTCTCAACTTGAGCATGCTGCCGCCTCCTGCAATCACAGCGGGATCTTCTACGGGCAACGTGGATCTCGCGTCCTTCAGTTTCACCACCGGGACCGCTCTCGACTATAGCGCGTCTGTTAGCTGGGGTGACGGGAGCACGACGGAGGGAGTGATTGAGCCTGAAGGCAGTGACGAAGCAATCGTTTCGGCCAGCCATAGTTACGCATCGCCAGGAGTGGTTTCGATCCAAGTTGTTGTTTCCGGCGATGGCGATGCCGGTTCTGGCAGCGACACGGTCAACGTCGCAGCGTCCGCCGGCTCAGGGTCGGGAACCGGATCGGGGTCGAGCAGCTCGGGAACCGGATCGGGCTCAGGCACTGGCTCGGGGTCGAGCAGCTCGGGAACCGGATCGGGGTCGGGAACCGGATCGGGGTCGAGCAGCTCGGGAACCGGATCGGGCTCAGGCACTGGCTCGGGGTCGGGAACCGGATCGGGGTCGAGCAGCTCGGGAACCGGATCGGGCTCGGGCACTGGCTCGGGGTCAGGGACCGGATCGGGCAGTGGTTCAGGCTCGACGAGTGGCAATGCGATCTCGGTCAACGCCTTCGCGATTGTTCCCTTCCAGGGTGACGCGTTTACCACCGCTGTAGCGACTTTCAGCGATGGCTCCTTGGCCCCCGCGAGTGACTTCACCGCGACGATCGACTGGGGCGACGGTACCACCACTGCGGGTTCGATCGTCCTTCCTACCACTTCCGCCGGCCTCTGCGACGTTACGGGGGACCACACGTACGCCTCTGTCGGCAGCTATGCGACCACAATAACGGTCACTGACAACGCCGGCGACTCAGGCTCGTCGACGGGCACAGCATCAGTCGCCGCGCCGGTTCTCCAATCAACGGGACTCAACGTTGCGGCAACGGAGGGTGCCGTTTTTGAAGGCATCGTGGCCAGCGTTGTCGATTCCCAGCCCGGCGCATCGTCGGGCGAACTTTCTGCAATCATCGACTGGGGCAACGGGGATACTTCGATAGGTCTCGTTACAGCCGCCCCTGAAGGTGGGGGCCTGTTCGACGTCCTGGGATCCGAGGTATACACATCGGCTGCGACTTTTCCGATCACTGTCCAGATCACCGATGCAACGGGCGAAGAGACGACCGCCAGCGGCACGGCCGCGGTCGCTGGCGCCGCGCTCACGGCCTACCCGTTAAGCGTTGCCGCCACGGAGGGACAGAACTTCAACGGTGCGGTGGTCACGGTGCTCGATGCGAACCTCAGCGCGGTGGCCGCGGACTTCAACGCCCAGATCAACTGGGGGGACGGGACAACGGGACCGGGAACGGTCACGGCCGTAACCGGCACTCCTGGGCGGTTTGTCGTCACGGGAAGCCACACATATACTGAGGCGGGTCTGTACAACCTGGTGATCGCGCTCAGCGATCGAGGGGCAGTCTCAGCGACCGCCACCGCCACCGCCACAGCACAGGTGGCCGATTCGCCGTTGTCGCTTGCCGACGCGACACTCCACGCAGTGGCGGGTACGGCGTTCGCGAGCACCGTTGGTACATTGACCGACCCCAATCCGTACGCGGTGGCTGCTGACTTCACGGCCACGATCCGGTGGGGCGACGGCACTTCCTCAATCGGTTCGGTCGCAGCCGATCCCGAGGTCAGCGGCCGGTTCGAGGTGACCGGAACGCACGCGTACGCCGAGAACGGCGCTTACGCGGTCATCGTGCAGGTGGTGGACCGTGGAGGTGCAACCAGCTTCACTGTGAGCTCGACGACTGTCTCCCCGGCGTCGATAATTGCGGCCGGCGTGACCCTTGCCGCGAGTGCGGGGGCTCCGTACGTCGGGACGGTAGCGACGGTGGCGGATGGAAACCCCGGCGATACCGCCGGGGCCCTCACGGCCATGATCGCTTGGGGCGATGGGCAGTCGTCGCTCGCCGTAGTCACGCCCGACCCACACGAAGCCGGGACGTTCGACATCGGCGGCACGCACGAGTACACCGCAACCGGTACATACGCGGTCACGGTTCAAGTCGTCGATGCAGATGGTAATATGTCTACCGCCAGCGGCACGGCCACCGTGACCGAGCCCGCTCTCGTGGCTACGGCAGTGACCATCAGCCCCTCGGTGGCGGTGCCGTATACGGGCGCGGTGCTGACGTTTACAGGAGGCTCGCTCGATCCGCTCAGCGCATTCAGCGCGACGATCGACTGGGGTGATGGTACCACGACCGCAGGGACGATCGCACCCCCGACGGTCCCCGGGGGACCGTTCCAGGTTAACGGTACGCATTCTTACCAAGCGATCGGTGCCTATTCGGTTACCGCCACGGTCACAAATTCGGACGGCAACTCCGCCTCCGCGATCGACACGGCGAACGTGTCGAATATGGCCGCTACGAGTAGGACCGTTGCCGCCAGCGAGGGGGCAGCGTTCGACGGCATCGTGGCGACCTTCACCGACGCCGAAACCGAGCTCGGGGCCAGCGCATTCAGCGCGACGATCGACTGGGGCGATGGCACCACGACCGTGGGCACCGTTGCACCCGACGCGTCCGTCGCGGGTCAGTTTGACGTCGCGGGCGTCCACACGTTCAACGCGGCAGGAGCGCCGGCGGTTGTGGTCCAAATCGCTGGACCGGCGGGCGCGGGGACGGCAGTGGTCGTGGGCAGCGCCTTTGTGGCCGATGCCCCCCTCAGCGCTACGGCGGACGCCGTCGATGCAACCGAAGGCCAGGCATTCACGGGACTGGTCGCTTACTTCTCGGATGCCGGCCCTGCTGGCAGCAGCAGCCAGTACTGGGCCTTGATCGGCTGGGGTGACGGCCAGGTTTCGGCCGGCGCGATCGCCCCCGATCCAACAGTGCCGGGCCGGTTTGATGTCAGTGGTACTCACATTTATGAAATGAACGGCTCGTACTCGGTCTCGGTACAGATTGTCGATGTCGGGGGATGCACCGTCGCCACAACCGGGACGGCGAGCGTTACAGACGCTCCGCTCCTGGCTAGCTTCGGGTCCGTCAGCGCCTTGCCGGGGGTTGTCTTCAGCGGGACGGTGGCGACATTTACCGAAGGGCCGTCCGACCCACTCAGCGCATTCAGCGCGACGATCGACTGGGGCGACGGCACCAGCGCCACGGCCACCATCATTCCGCCTGCTGCTCCCGGGGAGCCCTTCCAGGTCGACGGTACGCATGCCTACGAGTCGGCGGGAACCTACAACATCGTTGTGTCGGTGCTCGACGCCGACGGCGGCTCAGCAACGGCAACGGGTGCAGCTCAGATCGCCAGTGTTGCCGGGACCGGCCACCCGATCAACGCCACAGCGGGGGACTCTTTCACTGAGGGGGTTGCGTCCTTCGCCAGCGCTGACCCCGCGGCGTTGCCGAGCCAGTTCACAGCGACGATCGCTTGGGGCGACGGCCACTCGTCGTCGGGCGTCGTGACGGACGACCCACACTCCCCCGGACGGTTCCTCGTTACCGGCACGCATGTGTACCAGTCAAACGGCTCGTTCTCGGTCCTGGTGCACGTTACCGACCAAAGTGGCGGCACTGCGTCGATCGCCTCGTTAGCTGTTGTTGCCGACGCGCCTCTGGTCGTCAACGTCGGCGTGATCAGTCCCTTCTTGGAGACCCCTTACAACGGGGTCGTTGCGACGTTCCGTGAAGGGCCGACAGATCCTCTGAGCGTCTTCAGCGCGACGATCGACTGGGGCGACGGGACGACTACCGCGGGGACCGTCGTCGCGCCGGCGACCACGGGCGGGCCCTTTCAGGTCGAGGGCGCACACAACTATCAGGCGATCGGCGCCTTCGCCGTTGTCATTACCGTTCGAAACACCGACGGTAACGTGGTGTTTGCGACGGGCACGGCGGACGTGTCGCAGATCGCGGCCGCCGGAACCTCGATCGCGGTCAACCAGGGCGCGACTTTCAACGACGTGGTGGCCACCTTCACGGGCACTGAACCAGGCCTTGCGGCCACTGCCATCAGCGCGACGATCGACTGGGGGGACGGCACCACCTCAACCGGAGTCGTCGCGGCGGACACGTCGGTCGTTGGCCAGTTCGATGTGACGGGCGCTCACGCGTATGCCGCGGCCGGGGCACCTGGGTTCACCGTGCGGATCGTGGGACCAGCAGGAGCCGGGACGGCCGTTGTCGTCGGGAAGGCGGTCGTTGCAGACATTCCGCTCGTCGCAACAGGCGCGAGCGTGACGGCGACGAAGGCCCAGATCTTCACAGGTCTCGTCGCGTCCTTTGACGGCTCATTTGATACGGCGAGCGACTACACCACGACGATCGACTGGGGCGACGGCACCACGACGGCTGGCACGCTTGCGCTCAACGGGACGACCTCAGACGCTTTCGACATTCTTGGAACGCACGCTTACGGCGCCGACGGGACGTACGCGGTCTTGGTTGAGGTCACATCAGTCGATGGCGGCTCCACAAGCGCGACGACCACGGCTGTGGTCACGAGTGCGCCACTGCTTGTCAGCTTCGGCACGGTAAGCGCCACGCTCGGTACTCCGTACAACGGAGTGGTCGGATCGTTTACTGGCGGGTCTTCCGACGAAGCGAGCGCCTTTAGCGCGACGATCAACTGGGGGGACGGCACCACCGTAGCGGGAGTCGTCACCGCGCCCGCAGCGCCCGGCGAGCCCTTCCAGGTCCTCGGCACACACGTCTACCAGGTCGTCGGTGACTTCGTTGTCACACTGACCGTGCATGATGCCGATGGCCAAGCCGCCTCCGCGGCCGGCTCGGTCGACGTCACGGACATGACCGGCGACGGCGTTCCCATCATGGCCGTGCAGGGAACGGCCTATTTCGGCCGGGTTGCTACGTTTACCGATCCGAATGCCGGCCTGGTCGCCGGCAATTATTCCGCGGTGATTCATTGGGGAGACGGCGACTCGTCGACGGGCGTCGTCTTGCCTGCTCCCGGTGGAAACTTCGTCGTCACGGGCACCCACACCTTCGACACGCCCGGCGCCTATGACACGTTGGTGACACTCGTGAGTCCGTCCGGCCAGTCACTGGCGATCGCGGGCACGGCAACCGCTACCGCGGCCCCACTGATCGCCGCTTCGGCTCCTGTGAGCGCCACTGCGGGTGCCGGGTTCCAAGGTGAGGTCGCTACGTTCGGACAAGCAGGCGTTGTCTCGACCAGCGTCTTCAGCGCCACGATCGACTGGGGGGACGGCACCACGGCCGCGGCTACGATCGGACAGGGCCCAGCGGTGGGGCAGTTCACCGTCACGGGGGGTCATTCCTACGCGTCGCCGGGGTCATACAACACCGTCACAACGATCGTCGACTCCAATGGGACATGGGCCACCGCGGTGGGCACGGCCGAGGTCTCGAACATGTCCGCAACGCCGCAGCCTGTGATCGCCACCGAGGGGACGAGCTTCAATGGCGTCGTCGCCACGTTCACCGATCCCGGTCAAGGGCTTGGGGCCAGCGACTTCACGGCAAACGTTGTCTGGGGCGATGGCACGAGCAGTGCCGGCTCGATCACGGTCGACCCGGCCGTCCCCGGACAATTTGATGTCACTGCTACCCATGCGTTCGCGAAATCGGGCACATATGCGACCCTTGTGCGGATCACGGATCCGAGCGATTATCGTGCGCTCGTGGCTGGTTCAGCAACCGTAGCCGCAGTTCCCCTGACGGCTACCGGTCTGATGGCGACTGCGACCGAAGGACACCGGTTCACGGGCGCCGTCGTCACGTTCTCGGATCCCAATCCGTATGCGGCTGCCAGCGATTTCTCTGCGTCCGTGGTCTGGGCCGACGGACAAATCACCGTGGGTACCGTCACGGCTGCCTCGAATGTCGCGGGCCTTTTCAACGTCACCGCCACGACGGTGTTCAACAGCACCGGCTCATACTCAGTTACGGTGCAAATCACCGACCGCAGCGGAAGTGCGACCTCCGCAGTCGGATTGGTTCAGGTCGCCGAGGCCCCGCTCTCAGTCACGGCCGTCGCCGTCAGCGCCGCCCCGGGCCAGGCGTATAACGGTTGGGTTGCACAGTTCCAAAAGGGACCCACAGACGAGGCCGGCTCATTCAGCGCCACGATCGACTGGGGAGACGGCACTACGACCGCCGGCCTCGTCTCTGGTTCGGCCGGCCCGGGGGGACCGTTCTGGGTCGGAGGGGAGCATGCATATACCGTTACCGGTATTTACACGGTCGTCGTGACCGTCGTGGATGTGGACGGGACGACAGCGAGTGTGACAGGCGCAGCCGACGTGTCCAACATGACCGCCGCGGGGTTCAGCCTCCAAGGGACCCAGGGCACGACGTTGTCGGGTCGAGTGGCCACGGTCGGCGCCGTGAGCCTCGGCCTCCAGGCCAGCGACTTTACGGCCGCCATCGATTGGGGCGACGGGCAGACGTCCGCGGGGACAGTCGTCAGCGACCCCA